>JAREAF010000024.1 GCA_029240475.1 Rhodospirillales bacterium
CGGTCAGGATCGCGAGCCCTTCACGCTCGCGTGGAAAGAGGCGGCCGTTGCGGGCCGGCCGGGTGACCTGATGACCGGCGTGATTTCGGGCGGCAGGCTTGCCCTCCCCCGCCTGGGCTGGCAAGCGGAGGGGCTGACGGCACGCCTGCAAGCGGATGAATCCAAGCCCGACCCGCCGGTCCTCGAGCTCGAGGTCGCGCGCCTCTCGGAGATGGCCAAGGAGCCAAGGCTCGCCGCGCTCGCGGTGCAGGGCACGGTCTACCCGACCGACGCCGCCGTTCGGTTTGATCTGCGCGGACGCGCCGCCAACGGCCAGGCACAGCTGCGAGCCAAGGGCAGTCATGACCTGACCCGCGGCCGCGGCTCTGCCACCCTCACCATCGAGCCCCTGCGCTTCACCCCGGGCGGGCTCCAGCCGGCCGCACTCGTCCCGGCCCTCGGGGATGTTTTGCGGGACGCCAGCGGAACACTCTCCGGCGCCGGGAAGATCGGCTGGTCGGACAAGGGTTTGATGAGCGATCTCGAATTCACGCTCGAACGGATGGGGTTCCTCGGCCCGGCCGGTCCGGTGCTGGGCCTCAATGGCAAAGTGCGGCTGAACGGGCTCGCCCCGCTCTCCACGCCTCCGGGCCAAAGGATCACCATCGACGCCGTTCAGGCGGCCGTGCCGGTCGAAGACGTTGCGCTTCAGTTCGGCCTGCGCGAGGGCCGCTTTCTGGACGTCGAGCAGGCCGAGCTGCTGCTGGCCGGCGGACGAGTCTCGGTCACGCCCGCCACTTTGGACGCCGAAGCGGAGCGCAACGAGCTCACGCTGCAAGTCGCCGAGGTGCAGCTCCCGACCCTCTTCGACCTGATCGGGCTCGACGGGCTGACCGGAACCGGGCGTCTGTCGGGCGAAGTGCCGGTCGCATGGGAGCGCAACGACCTCGCGATCGAGGGAGGCGAGCTGGAGAGCCAGGAGCCGGGCGCACTCCGCTACGACCCGGCCGAGCCGCCGTCAGCCCTGCAAGGCGGCGGGGAGTCGGTCGGCTTGGCCCTCGCAGCGCTCAAGAACTTCCACTATGATCGCCTCACCTTGAAGCTCGACCGCGAGATCGGGGGCGAAACCCTGGTGGGGCTGCATATCGCAGGCAAGAACCCGGATTTCTACGGAGGCTACCCGGTCGAGTTCAACCTCAACCTCAGCGGCAAACTGGACCAGATCCTGATCCAGGGCCTGGCCGGCTACCGCCTCCCCGAAACGATCCAGGACCAGCTGGAGCAGTCCACCGGCGGCTCGAATTCGAGCGCACCATGAGAGAATCGATGCCAGTCACATCGCGTACGATCGCCTTCCTGGCCGCAGTCCTCCTCGCCGCTTGCCAGCCCACCGTCAAGGTGGAGGCGCCGGACAAGCCGATCGTCATCAACCTCAATGTCAAGATCGAACAGGAAGTGCGTATCAAGGTGGAGAAAGAGGCCGAGCAGCTGCTGGAGCAGCGCGAAGACATCTTCTGACCGGCTGATGCGTTCTTCAGGAGACCGAGAGTTCAACATGCGTAGAGTTTCATCCTTCCTGGCCATGCTCGCGGCGCTGATCCTGACGGCGGGCGTCGCGCTGGCCGGACCCCTGGACGGCCCCAAGCGGGAGGGGCTGATCGGCGAGCGGCCGGACGGCTATGTCGGCTTCGTGGTCGACGAAATCCCGGCCGACGTAAAGAAGCTGGTCGATCGCACCAACAAGGAGCGCCGCGCCGAGTACGAGAAGGTCGCCAAGCAGACCGGCACAACGCTGGAAGCCGTCGAGGCCATTTTCGGCGAGAAGCTGATCGGCCGGCAGGCGCCCGGCACCTATGTGATGACGTCCGGCGGCAAGTGGGTCCAGAAGTGACGGGAACGCGTCCGCGCGCCATCCCGGACAGCGTCGACGACACAATCCAACTCCTGGCCGACGGCCGCTACATCGCCGATCGGAGCCTTGCCACCACCCTGTTCCTCTCGCTGCGCCTGAAGCGCCCGGTTTTCCTCGAAGGCGAGGCGGGCGTCGGCAAGACCGAGATCGCCAAGGTGCTGGCCGCAACGCTCGGGCGCGAGCTCCTGCGGCTGCAATGCTATGAGGGGCTGGACGTCGCCTCGGCGGTTTATGAGTGGAACTACCAGCGCCAGATGATCGAGATCCGGCTCGCCGAATCGCTGGGCGACCGCGCGCGCGACAGCCTCTCGGAGGACATCTTCAGCGAACGGTTCCTGATCGAGCGCCCGCTGCTGAAGGCGCTGGAGCCGCGGCCCGAAGGCCCGCCGGTTCTGCTGATCGACGAGATCGACCGCACGGACGAACCGTTCGAGGCCTATCTTCTAGAAGTGCTCTCAGACTTCCAGATCACCGTGCCCGAGCTGGGCACGATCCGCGCGGCCGAGCCGCCGATCGTGGTGATCACCTCCAATCGCACGCGCGAGATCCACGACGCGGTGAAGCGCCGCTGCTTCTACCACTGGGTCGACTTCCCCGACGCGAAGCGCGAGCTCGAGATCCTGCGGCGCAAGGCGCCGAAGGCGGCCGAGGGGCTGTCGCGCGAGGTGGTGGAGTTCGTCCAGCGCCTGCGCAAGGTCGACCTGTTCAAGCTGCCCGGCGTCGCCGAGACCATCGACTGGGCCGAAGCGCTGGCGCAGCTCGATGTGGTGGCGCTCGATCCGAAATCGGTCGACAGCACGCTGGGCGTCCTGCTGAAATATCAGGACGACATCGCCAATATCCGCGGCAGCGAGGCCGCCCACATCCTGGAGCAGGTCAAGGCCGAGCTCGCCGCAACGCGCGGCTGAGATGAACGCAAGCGACGGCCGTCTGATCGAGAATCTCGTCTTTTTCGGGCGCACCTTGCGCGCCGCGGGCCTGCCGGTCGGGCCGGGCAAGCTCATCGATGCCGTAGAGGCTCTGCGAACCGTCGGCCTCTCTCGCCGCGACGATTTCTATTGGGCGCTGCATGCCGTCCTGGTCAGCCGCCGCGACCAGCGCCCCCTCTTCGACCAGGCCTTCCACCTGTTCTGGCGCAACCCGCAGCTGCTCGAGCGGATGATGGGATTGATGCTGCCGAGCTTTCGCGGGCCCGAGGACCAGCAGCGGGAGGAGATGGCGCGCCGCCTCGCCGAAGCTATGGCCGGCGAGCGCTCGTCCGAAGAACCGGCCGTGGAGGAGACGGAGATCGACGCCGCGCTCACCTGGTCGGACCGGGAAGTGCTCCGGCAAATGGATTTCGAGAAGATGTCCGCCGCCGAGGAGGCCGCGGCCAAGCGCGCCATCGCGGCGCTGCATCTGGCGATCCGGCCGGCGGCGACCCGGCGCTACCGTTCCAATGCGGCCGGCTCGCGCATCGACCCTCGCGGCAGCCTGCGCGCCTCCTTGCGGCAGGGCAGCGGCGCCATCCCCTTGCGTTTCCGCGAGCGGAGGGTGCGCCGGCCGCCGGTCGTGGTGCTGTGCGACATCTCCGGCTCGATGGGGCGCTATTCGCGCATGCTCCTGCATTTCATCCATCGCGCCGCCGCCGGGCATGACCGCTTCCAAGCGTTCCTCTTCGGCACGCGCCTGACCAACGCCACGCGGCCCTTGCGCAACCGCGATGTCGACGAGGCCCTGGCGGAGCTGACGGGGGCGGTCGCGGACTGGTCCGGCGGCACCCGGATCGGCGCGTGCCTCGCCGAGTTCAACCGGCTCTGGTCGCGGCGCGTCCTGGGACAGGGCGCGATCGTGCTCTTGATCACGGACGGGATCGATCGCGAGGGCGGCGAAGGCTTGGCCGCCGAAATGGCGCGCCTGCACCGCTCCTGCCGTCGCCTGATCTGGCTGAACCCGCTGCTGCGGTGGCAATTCTACGAGCCGAAGGCGATGGGCGCCCGCGCCATTCTGCCCTATGTCGACGAGTTCCGGCCGGTGCACAATCTGGAGAGTCTGGCCGACCTGGCCGACGCCTTGAGCAAGCCCGCGGCCTCGCCGGCCGCACGGCCGCAGGTGCGGCCCCGGCTCGATGCCGCATGAGTGTAGCGGAGGTGCCATGAACGACGATGACATCCTCGAACAGGCCGCCCGCTGGCGCAGCGAAGGCAAGGGCGTGGCGCTGGCCACGGTGGTGTCGACCTGGGGCTCCTCGCCGCGACCGGCCGGCAGCCATCTTGCCGTCGATCAGGACGGGGCGATGATCGGCTCCGTTTCCGGCGGCTGCATCGAGGGCGCCGTGGTGCTGGAGGCGCAGGAGGCGATCAAGAGCGGCAACCCGCGCCTTCTCGAATTCGGCGTCAGCGACGAAGATGCCTGGGCGGTGGGGCTCGCCTGCGGCGGCCGCGTCCAGGTCTATGTCGAGCCGATCGAATGAAAGGCGCGCTTCTCGACCGCCTGCTCGCCGAGCGCGCCGCAAAGCGGCCGGCCGCGCTCGTCACCAGCTTGAACGGCGGAGGCCAGAGCCTCGTCACCGCCGAGGAGACGCATGGCGACCTCGCCTTGCCGCTGAATGTGGTTGCGGCCGCGCGCACTGCGCTTCGGTCTGACCGCAGCGGCATCGTCGAGGCCGACCACAGCCGCTTCTTCATCCGCGTCTACAACCCGCCGCTGCGCATCGCGGTGGTCGGCGCGGTCCATATCGCGCAGGCCCTGGCGCCCATGGCCGCGCTCGCCGGCTATGAGGTGACGGTCATCGATCCGCGCCAGGCCTTCGCAACGGAATCGCGCTTCCCCGGCGTGCGGCTCGTGACCGAATGGCCGGACGAGGCCCTGGGCGCGCTCCGTCCCGACCGCCGCACGGCCGTGGTCACGCTCACCCACGATCCCAAGCTCGATGATCCGGCGCTCGAGGTCGCGCTGCGTTCGGACGCTTTCTACATCGGCGCGCTGGGGAGCACGCGCACGCAGGCCAAGCGGCTGCACCGCCTGCAGGAGCTGGGCTTCAACCAGGAGCAGCTCGGGCGCATCCACGGGCCCATCGGCCTGAAGCTGGGCGGCCGCGCGCCGGCGGAGATCGCCATTGCCATTCTCGCCGAGGCGACGCAGGTCCTGCATCAGGGCGAAGCCGCCGAGGCGGAGGCGGCAGGCGCGCTATGATCTTCGGCGAGCGGCCGGTAGAGAGGGCGGCGGGCACGATCCTGGCCCACAGCGTGCGCGCCGGGAAGCTCATGCTGAAGAAAGGCCGGCGCCTGTCTGAAGCCGACATCGCCGCGCTCGGCGCGGCCGGCATCGCTTCGGTCATGGTTGCCGAGCTCGAGCCGGGGGATGTGGGCGAGGACGAAGCCGCGCGCCGTCTCGCCGAAGCCATCGCCGGCCCCAACCTCGCAGCGAAGCCGCCCTTCACCGGGCGCGTCAATCTGCATGCGACCCGGCGTGGCCTGCTGCTGGTCGATCGCAAGCGGCTGGACCGGATCAATGTGGTCAGCGAGACGCTGACCGTCGCCACGCTCGAGCCCTTCGCGCTCGTCGAGCCGGACGGCATGGCGGCGACGGTGAAGATCATCCCCTTCTCGGTGCGCGACGGCGATCTGGCGAGCTGCATCGATGCCGCGGCCGGCCCCGAGCCGCTGCTCCGCATCGCGCCCCTCGCGAGCCGTGCGGCGGCCCTGATCCAGACCGTGCTGCCGGGGACCAAGGAGAGCATCCTCGATAAGACCACGGCCGCCACGCGGGCGCGGCTGGAAGCCCTCAACTCCGCCCTGATCGCCGACCGCCGCTGCGCGCACCGGATCCAGGATCTCGCCGCCGCAATCGAGGATGCCAAGGCCGACCGGCCGGACCTCCTGCTGATCTCCGGCGCATCCGCGATCACCGACCGGCGCGACGTGATCCCCGCGGCCATCGAGCGCGCGGGCGGCAGGGTTGAGCATTTCGGCATGCCGGTCGATCCGGGGAACCTGATCCTGCTGGCGCGGATCGGCGATGTGCCTGTGCTGGGCCTCCCGGGCTGCGCGCGCTCGCCCAAGCTCAACGGCTTCGATTGGGTGCTGCAGCGCCTGCTCTGCAACGTGGCGGTCGGCCGCGAGGACATCATGCGCATGGGCGCGGGCGGGCTGCTCACCGAAATCCCGAGCCGGCCGCAGCCGCGCGAGGGGGCGCCGGAGCCCGCGCCGCCTGGCGCGCCCAAGGTGGCCGCCATCGTCCTTGCCGCCGGCCGCTCGACGCGGATGGGGAGCAACAAGCTGATGGCCGACCTCGAAGGCGCGCCGCTGCTGCTGCGCGCTGTCGATGCCACGCTCGCCTCGCGCGCGCGGCCCGTGATCGTGGTCACGGGACACGAGAGCGAGAAGGTGCGGTCGGCGTTGCAAGGGCGCCCGGTCTCGATCGTTCACAATCCCGACTACGAGAAGGGTCTCAGCACCTCCTTGCGCAGCGGGATCGCGGCGTTGCCGGCGGATGCCGATGCCGCGCTGGTCTGCCTGGGCGACATGCCCAAGATCGAGGCGGGGCTGCTGGATCGATTGATGCAGGCCTTCAACCCCGTGGAAGGGCGCGCGATCTGCGTGCCGACTTGGCGGGGCAAGCGCGGAAATCCGGTGCTTTGGGGCCGGCAGTTCTTCCCGGAAATGGCGGCACTCACCGGGGATGTGGGAGCCAAGCATCTCATGGCCGAGCATCCCGAGCTGGTCGTCGAAGTCGCGGCCGGGGACGACGGGGTGCTGGCGGACGTGGACACGCCGGAGGCGCTCGCCGCGCTCGCCTCCTCGCATTAGGCGCGAACGCCGCCGGGCCGCCTGCGTTGAGCGATCATGCGTTCCGTCCTCCTCATCGCTCTGGCTGCGCTGCTCTCCGCCTGCGCGGGCGTCGAGCGGGACCCCGAAGCGGCATCGGTGGCGTTGCGGCTGCCGAGCTTCACCGCCACGGCGCCCGCAGCCAAAGGATGGATCCTGACGCCGGGCACGGCGACGGCCCAGGCGGCCGTGCGCTCGGTCGGCGACAATCGGACGCTGGTCGCCTTCGCCAGCGAGGAGGATTTGCGGGAGCTCGTGGGAACAGAAACCGAAGGTGCGCTGGACAAGGCCGTCGCGGAGATTCGGACGAGCTATGAAGGCGGCCGCCATCGGCTTCGCAGCTTCGAGCAGGACGATGCGGACGAAGGCTGCCGGGAATATCGCCTGACCGCCGAGGATGCCGGCGTGCCCGATCGCGCCGGGCGGCTCTATGTCGTCACCGCGCGCGGCAAGGTCTGCGTCGTCCCGGAGCGCAACCTCGTCGCGCGGATCGAATATAGCGACCGCCGCGTCGAGGACGAGCCTTCCCTGCCCTCCTTCGAGCAGGAAGCGGAAGCGTTCCTGGAGAGCTTGTCCGTGCCGGGGGTTTAGCCCCTCTCCCTTTCAGGGAGGGGGAGGAGCCCGTCGCGCAGCGATGGAAGGGTGAGGGAGACCGAGGTGCGTGCTCCGTCCCTCACCCGCTCGCGCTGCGCGCTCGCGACCTCCCGCAGGCGGGAGAGCTTTGATCAATTCAAACCCGCGACCTTCGCCCGCTGGCGCACGAGGGCGAGCACGGTGTCTATGGTCGGGGTGGCCACGCCGGTGAGCTGGCCCATCTCCTGAATGACGGCGACCAGAGCGTCGATCTCCATCGGCCGCCCGCGCTCGAGATCCTGCAGCATCGAGGTCTTGTGGGCGCCGACCCGGCCGGCGCCGTTGATGCGCCGTTCGATGTCGACGCGGAAGCGCACGCCGAACGCCTCGGCGATCTGTTGCGCTTCCGTCATCATGGCCTTCGCGACGGCCCGCGTGCCGGGGTCGCTGGCGATGACGTCGAGCGTCGCGTGCGTCAGCGCGCTGATCGGGTTGAAGCAGAGATTTCCCCAGAGCTTCAGCCAGATCTCGTCGTGGATGCGGTCCAGCACCGGCGCGTCGAGGCCGGCCTCGGTCATCAGCGCGGCCAGACGCTCGACGCGTTCAGTGCGCTCGCCCGAGGGCTCGCCCAGCGGGAACTTGTTGCCATAGACATGCTTGACGACGCCGGGCTCGACCACCTCGGTCGCCGGATAGACGATGCAGCCGATCGCGCGCTCGGGCTTCAGCACCTGCCACTGCTTGCCGTCCGGATCGACGGTCTGCAGCACGGTGTTCCGGAACGGTCCGCCGTGATCGTGGAAGTACCAGTAAGGGATGCCGTTGCTGGCGGTCACCACGGCGGTGTCGTTGCCCAGGAGCGGGGCGATCTTGTCGACCGCGCCCGGGATGGAGTGCGCCTTGAGGCCGATGATCACGTAATCCTGCGGGCCCAGCTCCTTCGGATCGTCGGTGGCGGGCGCATGGGCCACCCGCTCCTCGCCGTCGATGAGGAGCTTGAGCCCGTTCCGCCGGATCGCCTCCAGATGCGCGCCGCGCGCGACCAGGCTCACCTCCGCGCCCGCGCGGGCCAGCTCGACGCCGAGATAGCCCCCGGTCGCGCCCGATCCGAAAATGCACACCTTCATGACGATCTCTCCGTTCGGGCCCCGCCGCGAGCCAGGAACGGCAGGCAGGCGGCCCGGCTGCTCACCGATCTGAAAGGCTTAGGCGACGGCACTCCTTCAGGCGGATTTCGCAAGGCGCGGCCGCGGCTGCAAGCCGGCGTCGGCGCCTGAGGATTGCCGGTAGCTGGCCTGGGCGGCGGCGACCCCGCTGCCGAGCTCGACCGCGATCCCGGCATCGCGCATGGCCATCTCGGCGCCGGCCAGGCCGCTCAGCAGCATCAGCTCGTTCGCGTGTCCCAGATGGCCGATGCGGAACGCCTTGCCGGCGAGTTGGGCCAATCCGACGCCGAGCGACAGGTCATAGCGGTCATAGGCCGCGCGCACGACCGCATTGGCATCGGCGCCCTCCGGCACCAGGATCGTGCTGACCGTGTCGGAATGCCAGCGGGGCTCGCGCGCGCAGAGGCTGAGGCCCCATGCCGCCACCGCGCGGCGCACGCCCTCCGCCAGTCGGCGGTGGCGGGCGAACACATTCTCCAACCCCTCCGCGAACAGCAGGTCCAGCGAGGCCCTCAGCCCGCGCAGCATCACCGTTGAAGGGGTGTACGGGAAGTATCCATCCTTGTTGGTGCGGATCATGTCCGCGAAGTCGAAATAGCAGCGCGGGGAGCGCGCGCTCGCATGCGCGGCCAGCGCCTTGCGGCTCGCCGCCACGATGCCGAGCCCGGCCGGCAGCATGAATCCCTTCTGCGAGCCGGACACCGCAAGATCGACGCCCCACTCGTCCATCCGGAAATCGATGCTGGCGATCGAGCTGACGCCGTCCACATAGAGCAGCGCCGGGTGGTCCGCCGCGTCGATCGCACGGCGGATCGCGGCGACGTCGCTGGTGACACCGGTCGCCGTCTCGTTGTGGCAGACCAGCACCGCCTTGATCTTGCGCTCGCGATCGGCGGCCAGCCGCTCGGCGTAGATCTCGGCGGGCGCGCCCTCGCCCCAAGGCACGTCGATGATCTCCACCTCGTAGCCATGGCGGCGGCAGAGATCGATCCAGAGGCCCGAGAAGACGCCGAAGCGCGACGCCAGGACCCGGTCCCCCGGCGAGAGGGTGTTGGTCATTGCCGCTTCCCACGCGCCCGTGCCGGAGCTGGGATAGAGAAAGACCTGGCCCGTAGCGGTCTTGAAGACGTTCTTAAGGTCCCGGAACAGCGGCAGCGTGAATTCCGGGAAGTCTGGCGCGCGATGGTCCTCGAGCGGGATGTCCATCGCCATCCGCACCGCGTCGGGCACGTTGGTCGGGCCGGGAATCAAAAGCGCCTTGCGACGGGACATCGGGCCCCTCCTCCCGCTTTATCAGCCATTCATAACCTTGGCGGATTCCAGCAAAAGCGTTAGGGTCGGTCGATCCCAGTTATAGTCATGCCGGACCCACAGCTTTTGTTATGCATAATCTCAGGGCCAAACTCCCCCCTGCGAATAGCCTGGTCGTGTTCGAGGCGGCGGCCCGGCACCTCAGCTTCACCCGCGCCGCCAAGGAGCTGAGCGTCACGCAGGCCGCGGTCAGCCGGCAGATCCAGATCCTCGAGGACCATCTCGGCGTGCCGCTATTCCAACGCCTGCCGCGCGCCTTGCGCCTCACGCCTGGCGGCATCCGGCTGCAGAAGGCGGTGACGATGGGGCTGGAGCACATCGCGGCGACCGCCAGCGAAATCCGGCGGGTCGGCCCCAGGGCCGATCTCACGATCTCCACCAGCGTCACCTTCGCGAATTACTGGCTGATGTCGCGCGTCGCCAAGTTCCGCGCCGCGCATCCGGACATCGAGCTGAAGCTGGTCGCGTCCTCTCCGGTGGGCGATCTGGTGGCGGCGGGGATCGATCTCGCCGTGCGTTACGGCTCGGGCCGCTGGCCGGATGTCCAGGCCATCCATCTCATGGAGAACGAGATCTTCCCCGTCTGCGCGCCGAGCTACCTCGAGGCGCACAAGCCGCCGCAACGCCCGCGCGACCTCTTGCAGCATGTGCTGCTGCATCTGCTCGAATATGACCGCAACTGGGTGACCTGGCAGGCCTGGCTGCAGAACCAGGGCGTCGATTGGAGGCCGGGCTTGAAAGGCCTCGCCTTCGACAATTACCTGGTGCTGATCCAGGCCGCGCTCGATGGGCAGGGCATCGCGCTGGGCGGCGGGCGCCTGGCCGAGGATTTCATCGCCCGCGGAACCCTGGTCCGGCCGCTCAAGACCACCCAGCGCGAAGAACGAGGCTTTTACCTCCTGGTGCCCAAGGAGGTACCCTTGTCCAAAGCGGGCGAGCTGTTCCGCGACTGGATCGTGGCGGAAGCGAAAGGTTAGCGACATGACCGAATTCTCCCGGCGCGGCGCGATGCGCTTGATGGGCGCCGCCGCTGCCGTCTGTGCCCTGCCGCTGCGGGCGGGCGCCGGCGCGGGTGAGCGCGTGCTGAGGGCCGCGCCCGCCAAGGTCAACCTGGTCGGCGACGCTTATCCGGCGACCTCCGTCTGGGCCTATGAGGGCACCATTCCCGGCCCCGAGCTGCGTTTCCGCCAAGGCGAGCGCCTGCGCGTTGGGTTCGAGAACAAGCTCGAGGCGCCGACCACGATCCACTGGCACGGCATCCGCCTGCCCAACGCGATGGACGGCGTGCCGCACGTTACCCAGCCGCCGGTCGGGCCGGGCCAGCGCTTCTTCTACGAGTTCGATCTGCCGGACGCCGGCACCTACTGGTATCACCCGCATGCGCAGAGCGACCGCCAGGTCGGGCGCGGCTTGAGCGGGCCGATCGTTGTGGAGGAGTCTGAGCCTCCAACCGTCGATCGCGACCTGGTCTGGCTGCTGTCCGACTGGCGGCTCGACCAGCAGGCGCAGCTCGTCGAAAATTTCGGCAACCTGCACGACGTCAGCCACGCAGGACGGCTTGGCAACACGGTGACGATCAACGGCCGAGTTCCCGAGCGCTTCGAGGTCTCCCCCGGCGAGCGGCTGCGGCTGCGCCTGATCAATGCGTCCAACGCACGGATCTTCGGCCTCAACTTCCGCGGCCATGAGCCTGTCGTGATCGCGCTCGACGGCCAGCCCGTCGATCCGCACCCGCCGGCGGACGGCATGGTGGTCATCGCGCCGGGACAGCGGACGGACGTCATTCTCGACTGCTCCGGCGCGCCCGGAAGCATCGCAAGGGTTCGCGACGAGTTCTACAAGGGCGGCGCCTATTGGCTGGTCGATCTCGTCTACCGCGACACGCGGCTGCGCAGCGACACACTTCCCTCGGCCTCCGCTTTGCCGCGCAACCCGGTCGCAATTCCGGATCTCGCGGCCGCGACGCGGCACGAGATCCTGCTGGGCGGCGGAATGATGGGCAGCCTTGCCGGCGCCACGGTCGACGGCCGGCCATTATCCATTCGCGAGATGTTCGGCCAGGGGCTCGCTTGGGCGCTCAACGGCATCGCGGCCGGCGAGAGCCATGCGCATGAGCCGCTCTTCGCCGCCAAGCTCGGCGAAAGCATCCTGCTCGAAATGGACAACGATACGAGCTGGCCACATCCCATGCACCTGCACGGGCACCTGTTTCAGGTGCTGGCGCGCAACGGCCGGGAGCTGGAGCGGGAGGAGTGGCGCGACACCGTTCTCCTCAACCCGCGCGAACGGGTCGAGATTGCGTTCCGGGCAGACAACCTCGGCGACTGGATGATCCACTGCCACATCCTGGAGCATCAGGCCGGCGGCATGATGGGCCTCTTTCGCGTCGGTTAAGGTTAACGCGTCCGCTCTCCCTCCAAGGCGGCAGAACTCGGCCCTTGTTAAGTAGATATTAATATATCTGGCGGCGGAAACGAGCGCGGCGTTAATCTTCATGAATGCAGCCGCTCTATCACGCCGCCCATCTGGTGACGCGCACCGCAGCCCTCCTGGTGCTGCTGGCGATGTTCGTGTCGATCCTGTTCGGCTGGCCGCTGCACGGCTTCATCGCCGCGCTGATCTTCAGCTCGTTCTTCGTGCTGGCCGGAGAGCTGAGGGTCGCCGCGCTCACTCGGCAGCCTGCGCGGGCGAGACGCCCGGCGCGCCGCCCGCGATAGGGCGACCGCTCAACCGCCGCAGCACCACATAGAACACCGGCGTGAAGATCAGCCCGAACAGGGTCACGCCGATCATGCCGGAGAAGACGGCCGTGCCCAGCGCGCGGCGCATCTCCGCGCCCGCGCCGGTCGCGATCACCAGCGGCACCACGCCCAGGATGAAGGCGAGCGAGGTCATCAGGATCGGCCGGAGGCGCGACTGTGCCGCGCCGACCGCCGCGTCCAACGGGCTTTGCCCGTTCTCCTCCCCTTGTTTGGCGAACTCGACGATGAGGATCGCATTCTTCGCGGCTAGCCCGACCAGGACGACGAAGCCGATCTGCGTCAGGATGTTCACGTCCAGCCCGGCGATCACGAGCCCGGTGATCGAGGCCAGGAGGCACATCGGCACGATCAGGATGACGGCCATAGGCAGCGACAGGCTCTCATACTGGGCCGCCAGCACCAGGAACACGAACACCACCGCCGCGGCGAAGATGATGAGGCCGCTGTTGCCGACCTGCTTCTCCTGATAGGCCAGCTCGGTCCATTCATAGCCGAAGCCGTCGGGCAGGGTGGCGGCGGCAAGCCTCTCCATGATCTCCAGCGCCGTGCCGGTGGAGACTCCCGGCGCGGCCGCGCCCTGCACCTCAGAGGCGGGACTCAGATTGTAGCGCGTGACCCGGTACGGCCCCGTCTTGTCGGAGAATTGCGCCACCGAGCCGATCGGGACCATGTCGCCGGCCTCGTTGCGCGTCTTGAGCCGCGCGATGTCCTCGATCTGCTGGCGGAAGCCGCCATCGGCCTGCGCCGTCACGCGGTAGGTGCGGCCGAGGAAGTTGAACTCGTTCACGAAGGCCGAGCCGAGATAGATCTCGAGGGTCTCGAAGACACGGTCGGCCGAGACGCCCAGCATCTCCGCGCGGACCCGGTCGATATCGGCAAAGATGCGCGGCGTGCGCGCGTTGAACAGCGAGAAAATGCCAACGACGCCCGGCGTCTGATTGGCGGCCTGCACCAGCTCCTGCGTCACCGTCTCCAGCGCCTGCACGCCTCGATCGCGGCGGTCCTGCACCATCAGCTTGAAGCCTCCGGAGGTGCCGATCCCCATCACCGGTGGCGGGACGACGGTGATGATGAAGGCCTCCTGGATGGATCCGAGCCGCACCTGCAGGTCGCCCAGGATGTCGGCGGCCGAGAGCCCCTTCTCGGCGCGCTCCTCGAAGGGGGCCAAGGCGGAGAAGATCGCGCCGGCATTGGGCGCGCTGGTGAAGGTGGCGCCGTCGAACCCCGCGAAGGGCACGGCGTGGATCACGCCCTCCGTGCCGAGGATGACTTCGGTCGCCGCGCGCACCACCGCGTCCGTGCGCGACAGCGAGGCGCCGGGCGGCAGCTGCACGACCGTGATCAGGTAGCCTTGGTCCTGCTCCGGAATGAAGCCCGTCGGCGTGCGGGAGAACTGCCAGCCGGTGAGCGCGACCAATCCCGCATAGGCGATCAGCGCGATCGCGGCCACGCGGATCACGCGCCTCGCCAGCGCCGCATAGCCGTGGCTCATCCGCTCGAAACCGGCATTGAACAGCCGGAAGAAGCCGCGCACGGGCCGAGCGAGGAATCCTCCCCTGCCCTCGCCCTGATGCGGCTTGAACAGGAGCGCGCAGAGCGCGGGGCTCAAGGTCAGCGAGACCAGCAAGGAGATGACGGTCGCCGTAGCGATGGTGACGGCGAACTGGCGGAAGAACTGGCCGCTGATGCCGGGCACCAGCGCGGCCGGGATGAACACGGCCGTCAGAACCAGCGCGATGGCGATTAGCGCGCCGCCGACCTCGTCCATGGTGCGGCGGGTCGCCTCGCGGGGGTTGAGGCCCAGGCGCAGATTGCGCTCGACATTCTCCACCACGACGATCGCGTCGTCGACGACGATGCCGATCGCCAGCACCAGGCCGAAGAGCG
>JAREAF010000307.1 GCA_029240475.1 Rhodospirillales bacterium
CGACGCAGACGTCGGTCGAGGTTCCGCCAATGTCGAGCGTGATCAAGTTGCGGTAATCTGAGCGCGCGGCCTGGCGCGCCGCGCCCATCACTCCCGCGGCGGGTCCGGAGAGGAGCGCGGTGACCGCATTCTCGCGCATCGCCGCGGCGGGGAGCCGGCCCCCGTTCGACTGCATGACGCTGAACCGGCCCTTAAAGCCGTTCTGGTGCAGCCGCTCGGCAAAGCGCTGGACGTAGCGATCCATAACGGGCTGGACATAGGCGGACAGAGTAGTCGTCGACGCGCGCTCGAATTCCCTGAACTCGCGGGTGACATCGGATGAGACGGTGACGTGAAGCTCGGGCAAGTGGCGCTTGATCGCCGCTTTCAGTGCCTGCTCGTGAGCGGGATTCACATAGCCGTTCAGGAGGCAGATGGCGACGGCCTGGAAGTTACCCTTCCGAAGCTGCGGGATGAGCTTCTTCTCGATCGCCGCCTCGTCAAGCGGTACGAGCACGGATCCGTCCGCGACAATGCGCTCGCGAACCTCGAAGCTCGACGCGCGATCCACAACGGGCTCCGGCTTGCGATACTCGAGATCGTAAATGCGGGAGCGCCCGTGCCGCTGAAGCGCCAGGAGGTCGCGGAACCCTTCGGTCGTGACAAAGGCGGTCGGGTAGCCCTTGCGTTCGAGGACCGCGTTCGTCGCGACCGTGGAGCCATGGGCGAGGTCATCGATCTTGTCGAGAGGAAGCCTGCTCTCGAGGAGCGCGTTGAAAGCGCCTTCGTCGGGATTGCGCGGCGTGCTCGGTACCTTCAGCACGCGGATGCCATCGCCGCTGATCGCGACGAGGTCCGTGAAGGTCCCGCCCACCTCGACTCCCACCCTCATGCCGGCTTGGCCCCCGCAACTGCGCAAGAGGAACGGAGCACGAAGGAGCGGCCCACGACACGCCTAGCCCCACCACACATATTCAGCCTAGCATCGGAATGAAAAGTTGCTAGTGCAATTTCAAAAGGCTGAAGAGTTGGAGAAGGAGACCGCCTCGGAAGGGCGCAGACCCGGTTCCGCGGGCGAAGTCCCTCGGACAGAATCAGTCACGGCCGCGACCTTCGGGTATCTCGCGGTCGTGGTGTTCGCATGGGGCGGCAACTACACATGGACGAAGCTGGTGCTGGACGACTGCGGGCCTTGGCTCTTCAATGCGCTCCGCTACGGTTCGGCGACAGCGATCCTGGGCGTCCTCATTTTCTTTCGGCGGACGGGCGCGCCGATCTTGCCCGTTCCCGGCGAACGCTTCGCGATGGCGGCGATCGGCGTGCTGCAGATCGCGATCATGACCGGCGCAAGCACCCTCGCGCTCACCATGATCGAGGCGAGCCGGACCGTCCTCATCGCCTATTCAATGCCGATCTGGGGCATGCTCCTGAGCTTTGTCGTCCTGGGCGAACGCGTCACGGCGCCGATGCTCGCTGGCATCATTCTTGGCTTCGCCGGGTTGGCGATCCTCTGTGCGCCCTGGGTTATGGACTGGACGAGCGGAAGCGCCCTCCTCGGCTCGGGGTTGGCGCTCGGCGGCACCCTCGCCTGGGCGCTCGCCTCCGTCCTCTACCGTACTCACCGCTGGAGGTCGGATTTCTGGTCGCAGATCTTCGGGCAGCTCGTCGCGGCCATGGTGCTGCTCGCGCCGGCGGCATTCTTCCTGGAACGGCAACCGATCACTTACACGACGACCTTCGGCGCGGTCCTTTTCTGGAACGCCGTCGTGCCGACGATCATCGCGTTCTATTGCTGGGCGCGGGCGCTCGACCGTCTCGCCGTAGCAAGGGCGAGTCAGGTCCTCCTGATGTCGCCGGTCTTCGGTGTCCTGTTGAGCGCGGTCGTACTCGACGAGGCCCTCACGCCGGCACTCATCGTGAGCGGGGCGCTCATCCTCCTTGGAGCGGTGCTCTCGAACATGCCGCGATCGGTTGCCGCCCAGCCCGCCCGCGTATGACGGGTTCGTCGGAAAGGGGTTTCGCCATGACCCGACTCGAACCGAAGCTGCACGCCCGTAAGAACACGGTCTTCTCGCGGCAAACGGTTTCGCGCTCGCCGGCGATCGGCCGTGCCGGGGCGGTCGCCGCGGCGCGGCGCGCGAGTGTGGAGGCCGCGCTTGATATGCTGGAGCGCGGCGGGAACGCCGTGGATGCCGCCATCGCGGCTGCTTTCGTCGCCGGCGTCATCGAGCCGATGGAAACAACACTTGCGGGTTCCGGCTTCATGCTCGTTTCGGAGCCGCAGGGCGCCGTACATGCGATCGAGTTCCCGCCCCGGGCGCCCTCCGCCGCGAGCTCGACCATGTTCGAGATCGACACGTCACGGGCGCTCGATCGAGGCCTCGGGGTCTCGGTCGTCGTCGGCGACAAGAACGTCGCCGGCGCGACGGCGGTAGGCGTGCCCACGACGATCGCCGGGCTGCTGGCGGCCCAGGAGCACTTCGGCCGGCTTGAGCGCGCCATCGTCATGGCGCCCGCGATCCGCGCCGCCTATGACGGTTTCGAGATCGACTCCTACTTCGCGCTCGAGGCGCTCGCCAATCTAGAAGCGCTGAGAGCCGACCCCGTCGCCTCGAGCCTCTATCTGCACGGGGGGCTTCCTCCCGTGCCGCCGCACCTCGGCGGCACGACGCTCGGGGTCGCTTCCCTCCTCAAACAGCCGCAGCTCGGGCGAACCCTGGAACTGGTTTCGTCGCAGGGGCGCCGCGGATTCTATGAGGGCGAGACCGCGACAGCGTTGGTGGAGACGGTCCGGAGTGGCGGCGGCGTGCTATCGACGCAGGATCTCGCGGCCTGCCATCCGCTCGTCGGACGAGCGCGCCGCCTTGTGTTTCGGGACTGCGAGGTCTGGACGCCGCGTTCGCCAAGCGGCGCCCTCACGCAGCTTCAGATCCTCAACATCTGGCAAGAGCTTCATCCCGCCGAGCCGCCGATGGAGGATTCGCCCGAGCGCCTTCGCGGTATTGCCGAGGCGAGCTGGCACGCTTTTGCGGATCGCTATCACTGGCTCGGCGACCCGGACGTCGTGCCGGTCCCAGAAGCAGGCCTCCTCTCGCCGAATTACGCCCGGAGCATCGCGCGGGCAATCCGCGACCGCGAGCCGCCGCCGCGCGCGTTGCCGGAACAGGGGCTTCCATGGGAGTATTTCGCGAGCGTCGCCGCGCACGACCCATGGGCATTCCAGGACAGGTCGAACCGTCCAAGCTGGCGGCCCATGGGCGCGACAGAGGCGGCGGCCGGAACGACTCATGTCTCCGTCCTCGACGGGAATGGCCTAGCGGTATCGATCACTCATACCGCCGCGAACCACTTCGGCGCGAAGGCGGTCTGCCCCCGAACGGGCCTCCTCCTCGACGCCGCGATGGGCTGGTTCAACGCGCGGGTCGGGGCGGCGAACAGCATCGCCCCCTGGAAGCGCCCGCTCGCCAACATGGGCCCCATGATCATCACCCGGGACGGCCGAGCGCTTGCTGCGCTAGGCGCACCGGGGGGCCGCCGCATCATCCACGCGGTCGTCCAAGTTCTCCTCAACATCGTCGAGCGCGGCATGGGCGCCCAGGACGCGGTCGATGCGCCGCGCCTCGACGCAAGCGGATCGACGCTCCTCGCGTCGGAGCGGCTAGCCGACGTCGCGGCGGCCCTTCGCGAGGCCGGCGTGCCGGTCGCACTTGTCGCGGACGAGCACGAGCCCTTCGGCTATGAATTGGGGCGGCCGGTCGTCGCTATGCGCGATCACGATGGGCGGTCGAGCGCCGCGATCGATCCCTTGACGCGCGGCACGACGGCCGCGCTCTGAACTACGCATCACCATAAGTATGGCCGTCTTTCACATCGCAGCAGGTCCAGTGAGATGCTGACCGTGAGGCATGCGGCTGCCGGTCATCACTTCTCCCGCACGCGTCTGATCGCTAGGTGTTCTCGCGCGACCTCCCGGCCCTATCCGAAGCGATCGCGAACTATGGCCTCCGCGATTCGCCGCAAGGAGCGGCAGGCGACGCTCTGGTCCCGAAGCACCGCCCGTCGGCGGCCCGACCAATCAACCCGCGGAAAATGCGGCGTTCAGCTATCGATCGTCCATTGTTGGCCTGAGGTGATCCATGCCGCCTTTCGAGCACCTGTTCGAGCCTCTGAACCTCAGAGGTCACGAAATCCGCAATCGGATCCTTTCCACGGGGCATCAGACCTATCTTGCTAAAGGTGGCCTCGTTTCCGAAGATCTTGTCGCCTATCATGAGGCCCGGGCTCGGGGCGGAGTCGGGCTCATCATTGCGGAGGCGGCGCGGTTTCATCCGACGGCACTAAGCGAGTCTCCCGAAATCGTCGTTACCACCGACGCCTGCATACCCGGTTACCGAATGCTGGCCAAGGCAGCCCATCAGTACGATGTGAAACTCTTCGGTCAGCTCTCCCATTCGGGACGGCTCTCGAGGCGAATGTCGGGGGGGCTTCGGGGCGTCGCCTATGCTCCCTCCGCCGTGCCCGACAATCGCTTTCATACGATGCCGCGCGAACTACCGGCGGAACTCATTGAAGAGCTGATCGAGGCTTGCGGCGCCGCCGCGGCGCGCTTCGCAGAGGCCGGGCTCGACGGCATCGAGCTTGTGTCGAGCCACGGCCTGCTGTTCGCGCAGTTCTTGAACCCATCAACCAACCGCCGCGCCGACGCGTATGGCGGCTGCCGCGAGAACCGGATGCGCTTTCTCGTCTCCTGCCTTGAGGTCGTCCGCCGGA
>JAREAF010000308.1 GCA_029240475.1 Rhodospirillales bacterium
GCGTCGCCGCCGGCCGCGCGCAGGTCGCGCAGCCACTCGAAGCCGTGCAGCTCCTCCAGCCAGCGGCGATGCGCGCCGGGCGGCGCCCAGGCCGGGGCGGGATTGTGAATGCTCTGCCCGGCGAAGGTGAAATCGCCATGCACGATCGCCGCGCCGCGCGTGGCGTTGCCGGGCCAGGGGTCGGGCGGCGTCAAGCGGATCGCGCCGGGCTCCGAGCGCAGCCGGCCCATGCCGTAGAGCGGGCTGCGGTAGAAGGGCGTCTTGATGAGGTAGGAGAGCCGTTGCAGCAGGAGCGAGGCCGGGAGCCGCTGGAGCGCGCGCAATCGTGGGCCGAAACCGGATCCCTGCACCGCCGCCCCGCCCCAGGCCATCAGCCGGCGCCGCGCAGACGCCGGATGTTCTCGGCGTAGCGATCGGGCCCGCCCGAGAAAACGGCCGTGCCGGCGACCAGGAGATCGGCCCCCGCAGCGACGGCCGCGCGCGCGGTCTCCGCGTTGATCCCGCCATCGATCTCCAACGCGATCGGCCGGCCGCTCTCGCGGATCATCGCCCGCAAGGCGCGCAGCTTCTCGAGCTGGCTGTCGATGAACTTCTGCCCGCCGAATCCGGGATTGACGCTCATGACCAGGATGAGGTCGATGTCGCCGAGCACATGCCGGACGGCCTCGGGCGGCGTCGCCGGATTGAGCGCCACGCCCGCCTGCTTTCCGAGCGACTTGATGAGCTGGAGGGTGCGGTGCAGATGCGCGCCCGCTTCCGGGTGGACGGTGATGATGTCAGCGCCCGCCGCCGCGAATTCCGGCACATAAGGGTCGACCGGCGAGATCATCAGATGGACGTCGAAGGGCAGCTTGGAATGCGGCCTCAGGGCCTTCACCACCGAGGGGCCGATTGTGAGATTGGGCACGAAATGCCCGTCCATCACGTCGACATGAACGAAGTCGGCCCCCGCCTTCTCGATCGCGCGCACCTCTTCCCCCAGCCGCGCGAAATCGGCCGCGAGGATCGAAGGCGCGATACGGACCGCTGAATGTGCGGGAGGCATGTCGCGCCCTTGGTATCCCAGAAGGCCGGCCCGCTGCAAGCCGCGGGTTCCTTCACCGAATCAGGAGCTGCGCCGGAGCCGCGCGGCGTAGAATCCGTCCCAGCCGCCAAAGGCCTGCCATTGGCTCGGAAGCGTGCGCAAGCTCCCGTCGGAGAGCATCGCTTCCTCCGGCAACCCCGCGATCTCGTCGGCCCGCACGGGCGCCGGCTCGACCGCGCCCCACTCGACGAGGGCCGCGACTCGGGGGGCCCCCTCCTCCGGCTCGAGCGAGCAGACGCAAAAGACGAGGAGCCCGCCGGGTTTGACCATCTCAGCCCCCGCGCGCAGGAGCCGGTCCTGAGCCGCCGTCAGCGCGGCGACCTCCTCGGGCCGCTTCTGCCACAGCACGTCGGGGTGGCGGCGGATGGTTCCCGTCGCGCTGCAGGGCGCATCGAGGAGCACCGCGTCGGCCAGCGCATCTGGGCGCCAGCTCGCGGCATCGGCGGCGATCAATTCGGCCGAAAGCTGCAGCCGGGCGAGATTGGCCTGGACCCGCTGCAGCCGCTGGGCCGAGCGGTCGACGGCGGTGACGCGCGCGCCGGCGGCGGCGAGTTGCGCGGTCTTGCCGCCCGGCGCGGCGCAGAGATCGATCACCGATTTGCCCGCCACAGGTCCCAACATCCGCGCCGGCAGGGCGGCGGCGGCGTCCTGCACCCACCAGGCGCCGTCGGCATAGCCCGGCAGGGATTCGATGGCGCCGCCCAGATGGGCCGGCCGCCGCACCGATCCGGTCGGCAGGACGGAGCCGCCGAGCGCGTCGGCCCAGCGCTGAGGCTCGGCGCGCACCGAAAGGTCCAGCGGAGGCTCGGTCAGATGCGCCTCGGCGATGCCGCGCGCCACGGGCTCGCCATAGGCTCCGCTCCAGGAACGCCACAGCCACTCCGGCGTGTTGAGGCGCTGCGCATCCTGGTCCGCAACGAGCCCCGCGCCCTCGCGCGCCACGCGCCGCAGCACGGCATTGATGAGGCCCTTGTAGCTGGCCAGCGCGCGCGTGTCCGCCAGCCGCACGGAGCCGTCCACCGCCGCGTGGGCGGGCGTGCCGAGGAAGAGCAGCTGCGCCGCGCCCAGCCTCAGCGCCTGCATCACGCTGCGCCCGCGCGGCGGCAGCTCGTGGGCGAGGCAGCGCGACAGGACGGCATCGATCTGCCCAAGCCGCCGCAGCGTCGTCGCAAGGAGGTTGCGCACGAAGGCGCGGTCGCGCGGCTCCAGCCTGGGGAACCCCTCATGCGCGGCCATGGCCTGATCGAGCGGTCGTCGGCGCTCGAGCACCTGGCCCAGGATCTCGAACGCAACGGTCCTGGAGTCCGGGACCGGCGCGCCGGTGCGCGCGAGCTCGCGGCGCTCCGGCTTGCGGTTATGGGGTCCGGCCCTCACCCCCAAGGACCGCGCCGATGGGCGGCGGCAGCGGCCGGCGCGACCGCCGCCTGCGCCATCTCCTGCAGCCGCCGGATGCGGTTGGCGGTCGAGGGATGGGTCGCGAACAGGCTGTCGACGCCGTGCGCATGCAGCGGATTGACGATGAAGAGATGCGCGGTCGCGGGATTGGCCTCGGCGCGCGGATTGTCGATGACTCGCGCCCCGCGCTCGATCTTGGCGAGCGCGCTGGCCAGCGACAGCGGTTGCCCGCAGATCTCGGCGCCCTCGCGGTCCGCGTCGTATTCGCGCGTGCGGGAGACCGCGAGCTGCACCAGCGTCGCGGTGATGGGGGCGAGGATCGCGACCATCAGCACGCCGATGGGCCCGACCGGCTGCTCGCGCGAGCTGGCGCCACCGAAGAAATAGGCGAAGTTGGCGAGCATGCCGATCGCCCCGGCGATGGTCGCGGCGATGGTCATGGTGAGCGTATCGCGATTCTTCACATGCGCCAGCTCGTGCGCCAGCACTCCGGCCAGCTCCTCGCGCGAGAGCATGCGCAGGAGGCCGGCGGTTGCGGCGATCGCCGCGTTCTCGGGGTTTCGTCCGGTGGCGAAGGCGTTCGGCTGCTCGCTCTCGATCAGATAGACCCGCGGCATGGGCATGTTCGCGCGGCGCGCCAGCTCCTCGACGATCGCGTAGAGGCCGGGCGCCGAGGCGCGATCGACCGGCCGCGCCCGGTACATCGCCAGCACCATCTTGTCCGCGTTCCAATAGGCGAAGACGTTCATCGCCACGGCGATGCCGAAGGCCACCACCATGCCGGTGCCGCCGCCGATGAGCCAGCCGACGCCCAGGAACAGCGCGGTCAAAGCCGCCAGAAGCAGGCCGGTGCGAAGCGTGTTCATGGCACTCCATCCACGGCGGGAGCGAGAGGCTCCCGCCCGGGCTGAAATGTGGTCCCGCGGGGCCGCGACGCCAAGAGCTTGGCGAGGGGGCCGCCGAAAGCCATATTTCGCTTTCATGGACGAGCGCAAGAAGGAGCCCGAGCCGTCGCCGAAGCCCGCCGCCGAGACGCCGGCGGACAAATCGGGCGCGGCCAAGGAGATCGGCGGCCGCAAGGGCCCCGATCCGACGCGCTACGGCGATTGGGAAGTGAACGGCCGCTGCGTGGACTTCTAGGCGGAGCCGCGCCTCAGGACGCGCCGCGCGCCACCCGCGCTTCCGAAAGCGGCACCACGGCCTGCCGGCTCCAGTCCGGCGGCGCGGAGCCGGGCTCCGCCTCCTGCCCGATCCAGGAGCGCTTCAGGGACGGACGGCCGTAGAGGAAGCCCTGGAGGTACGGCACGCCGAGCTCGGTCAGGACGCGCGCCTCGGCCGGCGTCTCGATGCACTCGGCCACGGTCTGCAGATTGAAGGCCTCGGCGACGCCGAGCAGGGTGCGGACGATCGTCTGCGCCTCGGGCCGCTGCTCGATCGCGCGGATGAAGGAGCCGTCGATCTTGATGGCGTCCACGGTGAGCGAGTGCAGCTGCCGGAATGAGGTGTAGCCCGCGCCGAAATCGTCGATCGCGACCCGGCAGCCGAAGCTGCGGGCGGCGCTGATCAGCCGCGCCGTCTCTTCGATGTCCTTCAACGCCGCCGTTTCGGTGATCTCGATCGTGAGGCGTCGGCCAATGCCGGCCTGCCCTTCCAGACGCTCGGCCAGGATGTCGACCCAGCGCCGCTCCCCAGCGGTCAGACCCGAGATATTGACGGCCAGCTCGACGGTCGGATGTTCGGCAAGTTGCTTCAGCGCGAGGTCGAGCACATGCAGGTCGATCGTATGGCTGAGGCCCATCTCCTCGATCGCCGGCATGAAATGGTAGGCGGGCTTGGGCTCGCCGCGCGGCCCGAGGATGCGCAGGAGGCATTCGTAATGCGCCACGCGGCCCGTCTTGGCCTCCACCACCGGCTGGTAGGCGAGCACGAGCTGATCCTGGCGCAAGGCCTGGCGCACCTGCTCGCCGATCCCGAGCGCCAAGCGCTGGCGGGCCTGCTCGGAGCCGTTGGGACCATGCGCGATGTAGCGGTCGCGGCCGTCGCGCTTGGCGACGTGCAGCGCGCTTTCGGCCCGCGCCATCAGCTCGGCCGCCGTCAGGTCGGCCTGCGGCAGCACGACGCCGCCGATGGAAACGGTCGCGTGCAGCGCGCCCGAGGGCGTCTCGAACGGAGCCGAGCGCACCGCCGCCAGCAGGTCCAGAGCCGCCTGGCGGGCCTCCTCGGCGCCGCAATTCAACAGCACCGCGCCGAACCGGTCGGCGCC
>JAREAF010000309.1 GCA_029240475.1 Rhodospirillales bacterium
TGGTCCGCCTCACACGGTTCACGACCTCATCCGTGAAGGAGGCGGCGGCGCATATTCGCATTGGGGCGACACCCTCTACTTCTCAACCGCCGATGGGACTGACCCGAGGACTAACGGACGCTCTTATCGGGCGGTGATCCCCGCGCTGAGCTTGGTGGAGCGCCGCTGATCAGCCACCTAGCGGCCTTCGCCTCCGGTGCGTGCGGCGTTGGCCAGTTGAGTGGTGTTCTGATAGTCTCTACGCAATTAGGGGACGATGCTCAGTCTTTCTGCGCTCGGGCATGCTTGACAGACTGCCTCACCAATCTAGCTGTGGAATTAATGGGAACTCCTAAGAGCGAGGTGGTGTAGAGCTGGAATGGCGTCGGTGCTACAGTGAAAGACAGGCAATCAAACCAAAGATCGTACTTAGTCTCGTCCGTTCCAACCACGGAAATTGTGAAGAAGTATGTCCCAGGTGCGAGCGAAAGCGGAATCTCGATTACAGCGCGGCATTGTTCCGGCGGGCGCATGCGGTCGGGCAATCCGGGACAGGGAAGGAACCGCGTATCCGTGCCGATGAGGTCGATGCCCCAACTGGTTCGGATCAGGAATCCGATGCAGACCGACGGCAGCGGCTTGCGGGCGACGAACTCGACGACAAATCGGTAGGTGTGGCCGCTCTTAACTAAAATCGGGCGTTCCCCTCTCTCGTCCTCAAGCTGTACGTCGAGAATGGTCGCCCATCCGTTGCCGTAACGATGACTCCCCGAACGCGCAGGCTCGGCCGCATCCGCGGCGTTTCCATCACCGCCGGTCCCGCCGAATGGCTCCGGGGCTCTAAGTTCTTCACGGCCCGAGGCAGGCACAGCCATTCCGGGCAGCACGGGTGCCGACGCAGCCGCCAGCACCGGCGGCTTAGTCAGGAAAAGCTCTCCCTTACTGTTCTCCGCGCTGATGTGCGATTCCCTGGGGCGGTCTGCCTCAGCGGTATCGGGCAATAGCGCCGGGAGATCGGAGCCGGAATTCGGCGCGAGGCGCGAGTCCGGCTCGCGGGATGCTGAGGACTGGGAGTGGGCGCGGGCGGCCTCCGTTGATCCGGGCTCGCGCTCTCGCACAGGGTTCACATCGGGGGTGTCGCGGGGAGTGGCTGCCAAGCCTGCGAAGAGCGCATTGTTGTGCGTGCCCTCGCCCGGTCGAGCTGCCGACGCAGGATCCGCAGCAGCGTTCAGCTCGGCGCTGTCCTGCAAGACCTCGTTCGCCGTGGCTGCAGCGCGGCCGGCCGCGACCAGACGCGCCGTCGTCGCCGTCGTCACCGTCGACGGAACCAGCTGCTCCACTGAATCAAAATGCAAGCCGTCGTCCACCTCGATGACCTCGCCACGTCCGCCCTGCGCGCCCGCAGCTTGCCCGCCGAAAAGCAGTTCGTGGTACACGTGACCGATCCTGTTTGGGTCGCCGTCGGCGCGAATCTGCCCTCGCTCGAGCAGGATCGCACGGTCGCAGATCGAAACCACCTGGTTGATACTGTGGGTAACAAGCAGGATTGACTTGCCGCGGCTCTTAAAATCCCGGATGCGGTCGAAGGATTTCAGCTGGAACTTGGCGTCACCGACCGACAGGGCCTCATCAACGATCAGGATGTCGGGGTCGACGCAGGTCGCAACCGCGAAGGTCAGTCGCGCCTGCATGCCGGTCGAATAGGTGCCGAACGGCCGGTCGATAAACTCCTCGAGCTCGCTGAAGGCGACGATCTCGTCGAACCGCTCCCGGATCTCCGCCCGGGCCATGCCAATGCAGAGTCCTCCGAGCTCGACGTTCTCGCGCCCGGTGTAGTCGGGGTGAAAGCCCGTGCCGAGCTCGAGGATCGCGGCGATGCGGCCCTCCGCTAACACCGTTCCCCCTGTGCTCGGCAGGGTACCGGCGATGATGCGCAGAAGCGTGCTTTTGCCCGCCCCGTTGCGGCCCATGATGCCAAGCACCGTCCCGGGCTCGATCTCGAAGCTGACGCCTTCGAGCGCGCGGAATTCAGTGTGCCGCTTGCGGCCGGTCAGCGCCTCGACCAGCATGTCGGCCGGGCGCGGGTACAAGCGGTAGGACTTAGAAAGGTCCCGAATCGCAATGGCGCCGGGCGTCATAGTGCGTTTCCGAAGTTCGGCTGCAGAATGGTGTAAACCCGAAAACCGACGGCGAAAATCCCCACCGAAAGCAGGACCGCGGCGATCCAAACCCACGGGTCGGTTACACCCCCATAAAACGCCGCGTCGCGCAATATCCACAGCACGTAGCTGATCGGACTGAAATAGAACAAGAGCTGGAGCGCTTCCGGCGCAACCCCCGGCGGGTAGAGGATCGGATGCAGGAACAGCCCCATCGAGAGCATCACCGTGACAATCTCTTTGATGTCGCGCACGAATACGCCGAAAGCGGCGAGTAGGTACGCAAAGCCGGTTGACATCAAGAAGTAGCAGATGATCGGAATCGGCAGCAGCGCCCAGCCTTTGAAGGAGGCATGCCCGGTCAGGGCGCAGACGAGGAGCGCTACGGCGAGCCCCAGAACGAACGTCGGCAGGGCTCCGAATGCGATCTTCAGCGGAAGCAGCTCGTTCGGAAACACGATTTGCCTGACCAGGTTGGCGTTCGACGTGACGGCCTCCGGCGCACGTCCGATCACCTCCGTCATGGCGACCCACGGCACTAGACCGACCAGGATGTAAGCCGTGTATTCGAGGGCGCTGCCCTCTGCGCCGACTCGCCCTCTGAACAGGACAGTGAAAGCGAAGACGTAGACACCCATGAGAAGGAGCGGATTGGCGATCGCCCAGAGCCCACCCAGAGCCTTGCCAGCATATCGGTCCAGGATATCGCGGCGCGCCAGCGCTAAAACGAGGTCTTTGCGCTGCCGCAACATGAGGAAGAAGTGAACGAGCGCAGCCGCATTCGCTCGGGGATGTATAAGCCTCAATGCGCTCACGTTGAAATACCTTTTCCCGCCGCGGAGGACGCGGGCGTGCTGCCCCAGGTGAGACAGAAGCGGGTGGCAAGCGGGCTCGAGCCGATCCGTCCTGCGGGCTCCGGGCGGGCGTCCGCCGGACCGCGACTAGCCGCCTACTTGGCTGTCCCGGATCCCGAACTCCCAGCACCGTCTTCATGCCAGCGATGTCCCGAAAAGTCCATTCGCGGTGACCAGCAGCGCGTCCAAGGAGCCCGAGCGCCATTGCCTCGCGCGCGAAAACGGGGTTGCGCCAGTTACCTGCCTCGCCTAGACGGGGCGGAAGCCAGGCGGGTAACGGTCTGCCCTGATTGCGCAGGGAGTTGAGGTATTTGCTCCGGCGGGGTCTCGAACGCTGATGTCTGGAGCTGAGTGGCTGGCCGCGCGCAAGGCGCTGTTGCGAAAGCGTCTGGCGCGGACGAGGGGCCGTATCTCGGCAGTACGCAGCACGCTCTTCATTAAGCACCTCGATACCCTGCCGGAGGTTCTGCTCGACTCCGCGCTGGCCGATGCCGAGGCGCGCGGCATCGACCGCGTCTGCGTCTTCTTCAGCCATCTGGCTGCGCCGGATCTGCTCGCGAGCGCCCTCGCCAACCCTCAGGTCGCGGCGGTAGGGACCAAGGACTCCTATCCTGAAAGCCAGGTCCTGCCGCCCTTTCGGGACGACCCTCGCGTGGGCCGATACTGGGAACCGGGAGCTTGGCGCTTGCCCGACGGAGCCGCTCACATCTATTTCGTCGGCCCTTGGCGGCTCCTCACGGCCGCGATGCTCCGTGAAGCGGTTCGCGCCAACACCGAGACCATGCGCTGCCGGGTGATGACGTCGTGGCGCACGGTGCCGCTCCATCGCGTGCGCAGCGTGCGCCGCTTCGCCCGGCAAAGCGGATTGGCGGCGTTGGTCGGCGGCGCAAGCTTCGCCGGGAAGCTGGTTGCAGGTGCGGCGAAAGCGGCTGTCAGTGGCGGCCGCAAGGTCGCGGTGATCAAATCGACCCTGTTCATCCGGCACCTCGACGGGCTGCCGGAGGCGCTCGTCGCCTCGGCGCTCGCTGACGCCGAGCGGCGCGGGCTCGACCGCGTCACCATCTTCTTCAGCCATGTGGTTGCCCCTGAGTTATTGAGCAAGCTGCTCGAGGAGCAACGGGTCGCGTCGGTCGGCACCAAGGACAGGCAGTTTGAAAGCCTGCTCCCGCCGGCGCTGCTGAGCGACGTACGCGTCGGCCGGTACTGGGAGCCCGGCAACTGGACTTTGCCCGAGCCAGCCGAACACATCTATTTCGTCGGGCCATGGAGATTGATCACTCCAGAGATGGTCGGACATGCGCTTCGCCGCAACGTGGCGACCCTGCGCGTGCGGATCGCGACTACATGGGGCCCGGTGCCGCTCGCCAAGATCCGCTCCGGGCTGCCCCTTCTACGCTTCTTTCGCCGGACAGGAGGCCCGGTGCTGCAGATCGCAAGGCGGGCGCTCGGAGCGGGCCGCGCGCTTGCGGCGCGAACGATCCTGGCGGGCCGCCCTAGCTGGGCGGAGACGGCCGCGCGGATCGCCGGGCCAAATAAGATTGCAGGCCCTTCCGTGGAGCGCGCCTTCAAGCACATGCTGCGCAACCGCCAGACAAGCCCGAATCCGGTTTCCGGCCGCATCGTTCTCGTATGCGGCAATCTCGCTCCCGGCGGCGCCGAGCGGCAGGTCGCGTATACGCTGGGAGGCCTCGCCGCGCGCGGACTCGATGTCTCTCTGCTCTGCCACCATTTGGCT
>JAREAF010000310.1 GCA_029240475.1 Rhodospirillales bacterium
ACGATGCCGTAGATGAAGACGATGATGCCGAGATAGCGGTAGTAGCTCCCCTCGATGAGGGAGGGCAGGGCGACGAGGGCCGCCAGCGCAAGCCATTGGGCATGGCGCCAGGAGAGCGTCATGCCCGCTCCTCGACCGGCCGCCCGAACAGGCCTTCGGGCTTGAGGCTCAGGGCGAGGATCATCAGCGAGAAGCCGAGAATGTCGCGAATGCCGGTATAAAGGTAGCCCGAGATCAGCGCCTCGAGCGCTCCATAGGCGAGGCCGCAGACGAGAATGCCGCGCGGCGCCGCGAGACCCGCGATGATCGCGATGGCGAAGGCTTTGAGGCCGAGCACGGTGCCCATTTGCGGCTCGGCGAGGGTGAGTGGCACCACCATGAAGCCGGCAAGGCCGGCGAAGGCCGCCGCCGCCGCATAGGACGCCGCCTGCACCCGGCGCGTGTTGATCCCCATTAGGCCGCTGACCTCGGCGCTATGCGCCACGGCGCGGAAGGCCTTCCCCGTGAGCGTCCGGCGATAGAACAGGTCCAGCCCGAAGAAGACCACGACAGCGACCGCGACGATGAAAAGCTGCTGCGGCAGGATGGACAGCGCTCCGATCCGCACCGGTGTGCTGCCGAGGAAGGACGGCACCGGCGTGGGGCTGCGCCCCCAGATGATCTCAGCGAGGTCGATCATCAGGAGGCCGACCGCCAGCGTGCTCATCACCCACACGTCGCTGCCGGCGCGCAGGAATCGGATAGCGAGAAGGTCAGCATGCCGCCTAGCATCACCCACATGCCAAGCGCGAAATTCAGCGCCTTCGTGGTCATGAAGGTGAGGCTGTAGCCCACCGCGATAAGCCCGTAGATCGCGCCCGTCGCCAGTCCGCTCAACGCGATCTGCAGGAAGAAATACATCCCGTTAGGCCGTGGCGGCGCTGTCCCGAGGAATAATCAGCGGAGCGCGGCGCCACCCGTCGCGGCGGGCCGCACTCCGGAGCACCCGCCTACATCAGGGCCATATTCTTTTTGTCGAGGTACTTCTTCGTCTTCTCGTCGATGTCGACGTAAGGCCCTTTGTCGTCGTACTTGATCTCCAGCATCTTGCCGTTGGTCCACCGCGTCATGATCATGTCTTCTTCGGTGATCGCGTTGTGGCGCTGCTTCGTAAAGACTGGGCGCTTGAAGTCCTTGATGAGGCCCTTGAACTCCGGAACGTTTTCGAGGCCCGCGCGGATCGCCTTCGGATCGGTCCCATCGCGCTCCATCACGAGCTTGTAGAGGTAGATCGAGTCATAGGCACCAAAGACGCTCGTCGGAGCATCCATGTCCTGGTTGTAGCGCTTGCGATAGGTCTCGATCAACGCCAGCCGCTCCGGCGATTGCGGGCCATCGATGGTGATGGTCGTGCTCGATAGGATACCTTCCGCCGCGCTTCCCGCTGCTTTCCAGAAGGCCGGGCCGGCGATTCCCCAGGCCGACGCGTAGGGGGTGTCGTCGCCGAGCTTCTGCTTCGTCTGTGCGACGAGCGTGTTCTCGCGAACGAGTGCATAGTTGAGGATGCTCTGAGCGCCCGCATTCTTGATCTTGATGATCTGCGGGGTCATGTCGGTGTCGTTCGAATCGAAGGTCTCATCGGCGACGGGCGTGAGCCCGTGCTCCTTCAGGCGCCGTTGCAGCTCGGTTCGCCCGGTGACGCCCCAGCCGCCAGTCCAGTTGAGCAGCGCCACTTTAGTGTGGCCGAACCGCTTAACCATCGTGTCGGTGATGAAATTCGCCTGCCCCGTCCCGTACATTCCGATGCGGAACAGATAGTTGTCTTGCCCCGCTTTGGCGGCGTCGTTCTCGGTGATCGCCGTCGCGTCCGTAGCCGGGCAGATCACAGGCACCTTGAGCGAGTCGTTGACGATCGGCGTCACCGCCAGCATCGAGGCGCTGTTCGTGGCGCCCAGCATCGCGACTACGCGCTCGCGCTCTACGAGCTCGCGGTACTGCGCCACGGTGCGAACCGGGTTGTGCTCGTCGTCGCGCGACACGAGGACCAGCTTGCGTCCCTTGACGCCGCCCTTGGCGTTGATTTCATCGATGGCAATCTCAGCCCCACGCCGGATGTCCAGTCCGGTGAAGGACGCCGGTCCGCTAAGCGCGCCGGAGTAGCCGATCTTGATGTCCTGCGCGGACGCGGCTCCGAAGGTTGCGAGGACCGCGGCGACGGCAACCGGTCCAATGCCAGTTCGTCTGTGGATCATAATGCTCCTCCGCACGAGTCGAGCCTGCTGGCCACTCCGAAGCCCAGATGGGTGCCGACGTCAGCGCCTCGGAACCTGCGCCACAATCCTTGGCAACGATCATCGCACGGGAGCCGGGGCCGAGCGCCCGAGACGGAGGCACGGCCATAGTTGAGGCTAGGGGTGGACCGCCCCGCCGGACAAATACCATTTTCCGTCATTTGCATTACGATCTTGATATCGATCGATCGCAAGCGCGCCGCTGGGGAGGCGACGGATCATGAACCTGCGCCAGCTGCACTACTTCATCGAGGTGAGCGAAATCCAGAGCGTTACCAAGGCAGCGGCACGACTGAATCTCGCGCAGCCCGCCCTCACTCGGCACATCCGCACCCTCGAGCGCGATCTCGGCGTCCAGCTCTTCTCCCGAAGCGGACGCGGCATTGCGCTCACCAACGCGGGGGCGGTCTTCCGCGATAGGGTGAGGACGATCCTGCGTGACCTCGACCGCGCCCGCGTCGAAGTCCAGGCGCTGTCGCGCTCCCCTGGCGGGCGCATCGATATCGGCATGCCGGCCTCGATCAGCCAGGCGTTGACGCGCGTGCTCGTGCAGCGCGTCGGCGAGCAGCTGCCAAAGCTTGCCGTACGCGTCATCGATGGCTGGACGGGCTTTATCGTCGAATGGCTGCTCCTCGGGCGTCTCGACCTCGGCGTCATCTATGACCATGCGATGCGCAGCAACCTGCTGCAGGTCGAGCCGCTCGCCATCGAACGCCACTTCCTGATCTGCGCCGCCGGCGATCCGCTCGCCCGCCGGTCGCGCGCTATCACGCTTGAGACCGTCGCGAAGCTGCCGCTCGCGTTGCCGAGCCGGGAGCATGGTCTGCGGATCGCAATCGAGCAGCAGATGCGAGCGGTCGGGCTCGCGCCAAGGGTCGAGCTGGAACTCGAATCCGTGATTGCGATCAAGCAGTTCGTGGACAAGGGCGGAGTGTACTCGATCCTCCCGGAGGGCGAGATCGGGCAGGAGGTGGCGATGGGGCGGCTGGTCCCGCTACGGACCCAGCCCGCGCTTGAGCGGACGCTATCGCTTGCCTGGGCCAAGGATCGCATCATCGACGATTCGATGCGGGTGCTGATCGAGATGGTACGCCGCGAAACCGCGCTGCTAATCGCGACCGGCGCCTGGGGCACGACCTTCCTCGGAAGTGGTGCCATGGACAGACCAGAGCTCCTGCGGCGGGGAACGGCGCCATAACAGCGGCGTCATGAGAGCGGCCGGAAATTGTATTGGTCATTGCGACGCCCGTCCGTAGGCTTACTGCTCGCCTTCACGGGTCCCTGGAGAGCCGGCCATGGAAATCATCGATCTCAGCCGCGAGATCTTCCACCGCACTTATACCCATCCGAGCCATCCGCCGGTGATCATCACAGTGTGGAACGACCATGACGAGAAGGTCACGGCGGGAGAGACTACGGTGAGCTCGAAAGCGCTCTCGATGTCCTTAAGCGACCACGCGGGCACGCATGTGGACGCGCCGATCCACTTCGACGACCGACCCGGCGCCGCCACCATCGACCAGCTACCGTTGGAGAACTTCTACACCTCGGCGATCTGCCTCGACCTCTCGCATGTGCCGCTCAAGCACGCGATCACGGTGCCGGAGATGGAGGAGGCCCTCGCTAAATCGGGCGAGGAGATCCGGCCCAAGGACACGGTGATGATCTACATGGCGACCAACGAGCGGCTCTACGGCACGCCGCGCTACGTCCACGACTTCCCGGGCTTGGCGCTCGAGTCGGTGCACTGGCTCGCCGACAAGGGTATCGGCATGTTCGGCGTCGAGGCGGTGAGCCCCTCGCCGGAGGGCGAGCCGAACTTCAAGGCCCATCGCGCCTGCGCAGAGCGCGGCATCACCCACATGGAGTGCCTGTTCAACGTGGACAAGCTCGTCGGACGCGGGCGCTTCCGTTTCGCGGGGTTCCCCCTAAAGATCAGGGGCGGCACGGCAAGCCCGATCCGTGCCGTCGCCATTTTCGAGTAGCGAGGCGCCGATCCGTCGGCATCGCGGAGCAAGACCATGGCGCAAGCTGCTCACGCCAGACGCAGGCCTGCCGAGCTTTGGCGCGAGGACGCTTTCTCGCTCGCGGCGCTACTCGATGCCGGTGAGATCACGCCGACGCAGCTCCTCGCCATGTATCTGGAGCGCTGCGATCGGCTTGAGCCGACACTGAACACCTTTGCGATGCTTGACCGCGACGGTGCGGTGAAAGCAGCGCGGGCTGCGACTGAGCGGCAGAAGGCCGGCGGGCGGCTTGGCCCGCTCGACGGAATCCCGGTCACCATCAAGGACAATCTTGGCGGCGGGCATGGTCCCGATCTCAATCGGAACCGATGCGGGCGGCTCGACCCGCATGCCGGCGAGCTACACCGGCCTCGTCGGGCTACGCCCCTCAAACGGCCGCGTCCCGCGCCGCTACGGCTTCCCGCCGATGGCGCTCGATTTCCAGGCGATCGGGCTCATCACCCGTACGGTCCGCGACCTCGAGCTTGTCTTCAACGTGGTTTCCGGGCCGGACGCGCGCGATCCCATCTCGCTCCACGTGACACCACCCCGCCGAGAGGCGAAGCCCCGCCGACTCGGCTGTTTCACTCGCATCGGCGAGGAGAGCGCCTCCGCTGAGATCGTCGCTTCGCATGCTGAGGCGCTGAAGCAGCTGGAGACGCTCGGTTATATCATCGAGCCCTGTCCGCCGCCTTTTAGCATCGACGAGATCCGGGATATCTGGGACACCCTGACGGCTGTTGGCGCTGCACGCGCAGCAGCGATTTACGGTGACAAGTGGAAGACGCAAGCGACGGGTCAGATCGCTAGTCTAGTTGGGCGCGGGCTCGCCATTCCCGCCACAGCCTACGTCAACGCTCTCGACCGCCTGCAGACCTTCCGCGCCGACACCTCGGCTCGCTGGGGCGACTTTGACGCCCTCGTCATACCCGTCAACCCGCTCCCCGCCTGGCCCGTCGAGACCGACCACCCGACAGAGATCGATGGGAAAGCGGTCACACTCGGGGCTCAGGGCATGTTCTGCGGCTGGGTCAACGCCATGGGCTATTCCGGGCTCAGCGTGCCCGGCCGGCCTAGCGACGACGGGCGGCCCATTGGAATCCAGCTCGTTGCGCCCACCGGCGCCGACGAGGTCGTCATCGAGATCGCGCGGCATCTCGAGGAGGCCGCGCCATGGAAGGATCGCTGGCCATCCTTGGCGACGGCCGTTTGACCGAGTCGCACATCCAATCCGGAGGAGTTCAATGCCGCAGATCGTTGATCTGACCGTCACTTTGTCGAACAACATGCCCGGGCACCGATTCTTCCCACGCCCGGTCATCCTGCCGCACTTCACCCACGACGAGATGGAGACGTGGGGCAACGGCACGCCGGAGGACCCGCTCGGCGGCTGCACGACCTATCTCGGGATGATCGACCACATGGGCACCCATATCGACGCTTTTATCCACACCAAGCGCGGTGGGAAGACGATAGATGAGATGCCGCTCGAGATGTTCATGGGCAAGGCAGTCTGCCTCGACCTGCAGCATGTGCCCGATCTCGGCGACATCGATGTCGCCGACCTCGAAGAGGCCGAGAAGAAGGTGGGCGTGAAGATCGATGGGCATATCTTGCTCATCTGCACCGGTCTCCATCGCCGCCACTACCCGAACGACTCGGTGATGCACTCCAATTGCGGCATCACCGCCGAGGCCACGCATTGGCTCGCCGACCGTTCGCGCGTCCACGGCGTGGAAGGGCCGTCCACCGATCGCGCGAACTCCAAGCTCTTTCCTAACCATCGCGTCTGTCGCGATCGCGGGATCACGCATTACGAATGGCTGTGCAATCTCGAAGAGCTCCTCGGCAAAGGCGAATTCCACTTCCAAGGCCTGCCCCTCAAGATCGACAAGGGAAGCGGCTCGCCCGTCCGCGCAAACGCGATGCTTGGATGAGGGACCCCGGGTCGCCTAGCCGATGACTCGAGCGGGCGCCGGCGCCTCCGCCGTGTGAATCGGTCCTATGCTCAACGCATCGAGCCCGCGAAACGCGAGCCGCCGTTGCCGGCAGGCTCGCGGGCGGAGCTGAACGGACGGAGAACGCGTTGCCTGAGTTTGATGTTGCCATTCGCGGCGGTACGGTGGTCACGGCGTCGGACACGTTCCGCGCGGATGTCGGCATCCGCGATGGCCGGATTGCGGCGGTTGCCGAGACGGTCGAGGGCGCGGCCCGCGAGATCGACGCCTCGGGCCTTCTCGTTATGCCTGGCGGGATCGACAGCCACGTCCACTTCGCCCAGCACGCCGGGCCCGACATCACGCCGGCGGACGACTTCGCATCGGGCACCGCGGCGGCTGCCGCCGGCGGCAACACCTGCGTCCTGCCGTTCGCGCTGCAGGTCAAGGGCACGTCGCTGCGCGAATCCGTCGAGGAGTATCGCCGAAAGGCGGACGGGGAGTGCTACATCGACGTGGGCTTCCATCTCATCATCACCCAGCCGACGCCCGAGGTGCTCGGCCAGGAGCTGCCGGCGCTCGTCAAAGCCGGGCACACATCCTTCAAGGTGTTCATGACGTATGACGAGCTCGTGCTGAACGACCGCGAGCTCCTGGAGGTATTCGAGGTCGCGCGCCGCGAGCGGGCGCTGGTGATGGTGCATGCGGAGGGCTACGACGCAATCCGCTTTATGACCGAGCGGCTAGAGCGTGCCGGGCACACCGCGCCCTACTATCACGCCGCCTCCCGCCCGGAGGCGGTCGAGCGCGAGGCGACGCACCGCGCGATCAGCCATGCCGAGCTCGTTGACGTGCCGATTATGATTGTCCACGTCTCCGGCCGCGAGGCGATGGAGCAGATCCGCTGGGCGCGGCAGCGCGGGCTCAAGATCTATGCCGAAACCTGCCCGCAATACATCACGCTCACGGCCGAGGATCTGCGGGACGCCGGCGTCGAGATGAGCGGCGCCAAATATGTCTGCTCGCCGCCGCCGCGCGACCGCGAAAGCCATCGAGCCATCTGGGAAGGCCTCGAGCAGGGCGTGTTCCAGACCTTTTCCTCCGATCATTCCCCGTTCCGCTACGATGATCCGAGGGGCAAGCTCACGCCCAAGGGTCGCACGTCGTTCCGATGGGTGCCGAACGGCATCCCAGGCGTCGAGACGCGCCTGCCGATCCTGTTCTCCGAAGGCGTCGCGAAGGGCCGCATCTCGCTCAATCGCTTCGTCGAGCTCGCCGCGACGAATCACGCTAAGCTCTACGGGCTCTACCCCCGCAAGGGCTCGATCGCGGTCGGCTTCGACGCAGACATCGTGCTGTGGGATCCGAACCGGAAGGAGACGATCCGGCAGGAAATCCTGCACCACGGCTCCGACTACACGCCGTGGGAGGGCTTCGCGGTGACCGGCTGGCCTGTCGTGACCTTGGCGCGCGGCGAGATCGTCGCCGAGCATGGCAAGCTGGTCGGCCGAAAGGGTCGAGGCGAGATCCTCGAACGCGAGATCTCGCCTTACGCGGCTGCACCGGCCGGAGCGGCCGGTAACAGAGGTTGGGAAGATGCCCTTGGCAGGTAAGGGGATGCTGATCACCTCGACGGACGTGGATCCCGCTGATGAGGAAATCTTCAACCTGTGGTACGAATCGCGAGCATCTCGCGGAGCGCGTCAGCATCGAAGGGTTCTTCCAGGCGAGGCGGAGGAGGCGCCGCCGAAGTATTTCCGCACCTATTCAGAAGAATTTCTGCACCTATTCAACCGACACTTTCGAGGCGCTCGATAGTCCCGCCTACAAAAAAGGTGCTGGCAAGCCAGACCGAGTGGTCGAGGAAGCACATCTCGCGGTTCCGAAATTTCGGCCGGGTGGTCGGGCGCGTCAGCGCGAGCCGCGGACGGGGCCGCGGGGCGGCGCTCGGCGTCGTGCGGTTGCGACCGGGCGCCGGGGATAACGAGCAACTTCGCGCGCGTATCCGCGGGCTCCTCAATCCGGGAATGCTGCCCGGCATCATTTCGCTTCATCTCGTCGAGAGCGATCCGGAGCTGTCGAAGAACCTCAACAACCCTGACGAGCCGAACCCGGGCGGGCGAATGGTACATCCTGATCGACGGCACGCAATCCCCCGCCGTTCGGGCGCTGATCGACAGCCGTTTCAAGGCGCCTGGCGCCCCATTGGTCTCGACCGGCGCCTACCGCCTCCTATGGGACCTCGCGAAGAGCGACCTTTGACGGGGCTACTCTGCCCGACCAAATACAGGTCGCGTCCGAAGTCCGCTACGCTTGGGGCGCAGATCGGCGCGGCGCTGAACGCCGGTTACCCGCGCGACAGAACGTGATTCGGTAAGAAGGTGACGAGTTGCGGGAAGGCGCCGATGATGGCGATGGCGAGACCGAGGATAAGGAAGAACGGAATCGAAGCCCGCGCGACATAGAAGATGTTCCTCCCGGTCATGCCCTGGAGCACGAAAAGGTTGAACCCGACCGGCGGTGTGATCTGGGCCATCTCGACCACGAGCACGATGAAGATGCCGTACCAGACCACGTCGATGCCGGCCTGGATAACGAGCGGCTGCACGACCGACGTGGTCAGCACCACCATCGAGATGCCGTCGAGGAAGCAGCCGAGGATGACGTAGAGCGCCGTTAAAGCGACGAGCAGCATGAAAACCGAAAGTTGCCAGGAGGCAACCTCGGTGGCGAGGCGGCGCGGCAGCCCGGTGAAGCCCATGGCGACCGCGAGGAAGGCGGCGCCGGCCAGGATCAGCGTGATCATACAGGAGGTGCGCGTCGCACCCATAAGGCCGTC
>JAREAF010000311.1 GCA_029240475.1 Rhodospirillales bacterium
GCGGCAGCACCTCCTCATCATTGCGGAAATGCCGATGTATTATCGGCAGTTTCACGGAAAACGGATGCGATGCCGTCCGAGTTGCACGGGGCTGGGTCGCGGGCGCGGAAGTGCCGCCGAGCCCCGCGCACTATACTATTCCCCCAGATCGTCCGCGGTGCGGCCCCAGATGCGCACCAGCTCGCTGCGCCCGCGCACCGGATGCAGGCCGAAATCGCGGAACCCCTCCAACACGGTGTCGCCGCCCTCCTCCTGCACGGCGCGCAGGATCTCGGCGCTGGCGAGGATCCCGATGCGCAGCTGGCGCGTCAGCTCCTCGATGCGGCTGGCGAGATTGACCGTATCGCCCACCACCGTGAATTCCGGATGCCGCTCGCTGCCGATGTCGCCGAGCGTCACCTCGCCCCAATGCAGCCCGATGCCGATCTGGATCGCCGGCAGGCCGCGTGCGTGCCGCTGCCGGCTCCAGGCTACGACCGACGCCGCCATGGCGCGGGCGCAGGCGATCGCGTTTGTGGCGTCCTTGGGGCCTGGCTCGGGCGTGCCGAAGGTCGCCATCAGCCCGTCGCCCATATATTTGTCGAGGCTGCCCTCGTGCTCGAACACCGCTTGCGCGATCAGGGCGTGGAATTCGCGCAGGAGCTGGATCGTCTCCCCGCCCGGCGCGAAGCGGCTGATCGAGCCGAAGCCGATCATGTCGGCGAACAGCACCGCAACGCGCGGCAGCCGCACCGCATCGAGGCGGCCGTCCTGCTGCATCATCCGCTCCACCATCTTGGGCGAGAAGTAGCGGGCCAGGTTGGCCCGCCGCCGCTCGGCCTCCGCCAGCTGCCGCTGGAACGAGCGCCGCTCGGTGATGTCGCGCAGGAAGGCGGTGAAGAGATGCTCGCCCGGCAGCCGGATCTCCGAGATCCCGAGCTCGATCGGCACGGTGCCGCCGTCGGCCCGCAGCCCCTCCACCTCGACATGGCGGCCGATCACGTGCGGGGGCCCGCCGCCCAGGTAGCGCGCCATCCCGGCGGCATGCGCCTCGCGCAGATGCGGGGGCACCAGCAGGGGGGCCATCGCGCGGCCGATCGTCTCCTCGCGGGAATAGCCGAAGATGCGCTCGGCGGCGCGGTTGAACTCGACCACGCGGCCGCGGTCGTCCACCGTGACGATGGCGTCGCCGGCGGTATCCAGGATCGTGCGCAGCCGCGCCTCGCTCGCCCGGAGGCGCTGCTCGGCCAGCTTGCGGTCGGTGATGTCGCGCACCGAGCCGACCACGCGCACCGGCTTGCCCTCGCGATAGACGATCTGGCCGCGGATGATGATCCACCTGATGCCGCCGTCGGGCAGGACGGCGCGGCTCTCGGCCATGACCTTGTGGCGCAGCTTGGCGAAACGGCGCTCCAGCACCTGTCGCAGCAACGCGCCGTCCTCCGGCGCAAGCGCGCTGAGGAGGGCCTCGATGCCGCCCTCGAGCTCGCCCTTGCGGCGGCCGAGGATCTCGTGCAGGCGCGGGGAAAAATAGGCCTGGCCGGTATCCACCTGCCAGTCCCAGAGCCCGTCATTGGCGCCGCGTGCGGCCAGCGCGTAGCGCTCCTCGCTGAGGCGCAGGCGCGCCTGGGTGCGCTCGCGCTCGACCGCCCCGGCAATGAGCGCTGCGGCGATGCGCAGGATCTCGATCTCCAGAGGCGTCCAGTGCCGCTCCTGGCGACAATCGTCGAAGCCGATGAAGCCCCACCATTCGCCGCTCGTGAGGGTCACCGGGACCGACACGAAGGAGAGCGTGCCGTGCTCCTCGAAGACCTGCCGGGTATAGCCGGTCACCTCCGAGCGCAGCGCCTGCACCACCTCGCCGCGCATGCGACGCAGGGACCAGTCGCCGATCTCCTCATCCTCATCGCCGAGCGGCATCTCCGCGTAGCGCGGATCCTGGCTGATCGGCTGCAGCGGCGGCTCGGCCCAATCGAAGCGGCAGGACTGGACCATGCGGCCGCTGGCGGAGCGATGCACCTCGAACAGGGTCACTCGGCCGGCGCCGGTGGCGAGCCCCATGCGCCGAAGCAGCTCCTCCACGCCCGCCCGCCAATCGGCGTCGCCGACCAAGAGCGTCGCGGCGTAGCCGACCGCGCCCAGCATGGCGGCGCGGCGTGAAAGTTCGAGGAAGGTCTCGGCGCTCGCTTGCGGCGGCGGGGCGGGCGCGGCCAGCGCTGCCGCGTCGCTCATTAGAGACGAGGCTCCCGATGCATTCCGCGCTCCCTAGAATGGGCGCCAAGGGCGGGCGCCGGCCGTGGCTGCGATATACAGCGAGTTTATTGCGCAGCATAGGGCATGTGCGCAACAAAACTGCAAAACGGACGTGGTGAGCTTGCGTCCCGCCGCGGTGCGGGTCGCGAGGGCGCTGGCGCAAGCGGCCGCCCGGGCATGGCTGCGGCCGGGAGCGGGGTCGCCGCCGCCCGGCCGCAGCAGGGGTGTAGAGGAGCTTTGGTCTAGAAGAGCAGGTCCGCCGCCTCGCCTGAGACCCGGCGCAGCGGCACCACGGGAGCCGGAAGCAGGGAATCGGCCAGCCGCAGCCGCTCGGGCGGCAGATTGCGCAGGCAGGCGCCGTTCACCCGCACGTCATAGGCGGGCGCCCCGTAGCGGATGCCGACGATGAGCCCCTCGGCTCCGTTCGGCTCGAGCAGCACGCGATCCCCGATCTCGAAGCGCGGCGGCACCGGGCGCCGGGCCAGAGCGATGGTCGGAGCGGTCCGAAGAGCAGTCATGTGAGCCCTCTCCACAAGATGACGGACAGAGCATAGCGCAATTGAATGTGAGAAGCTCCTAAAATAAGAGGTAAATCTGCTCCGAGAGAGTAATCCAAATCACATCTACTTGATATTCCTGAGTACCCGATTGGAGAAGGAAAAGAAAAGGAAGTCCTGATCTCAACAAATTTCAGTTAATGAGTTCTGATTCGGTCCGTTCGACTGATACACGGGCGCAGAACTAAGGTATGTGGTTTCATTTCATTGCCTTCGGCGCGCAACATGCGCTCCGAGGAGTGGACGGCTGACTTCGGGAGGCGCGAGCAAGGCAGGTAGAGGAGTTATCCACAGCCCGCCGGCAGGGCCACATGCAGAAATTCGTCCTGCGCCTCTGAATCGACAGAAATATCCGCGATTTCCGATCCGTTCCGTCGACGGGCGGCGTTTACCATGACATATCAGCTAATCCGGATGCGTTAACCATATCGGGGCCGGACGTGTTTTGTTCGGGTGTTTTCTCCTCAGGGCGAGGCGATGCTGTTCGAGGGACTCGACCGGATTCGGCAGGGTCAGGCGCGATGGCTGGATCTCCTCGGCTATGGCCCCCAGCCGGCGGAGAGCTGGGTCGTCGCCGAGCTGCCGGGCATGCGCCTCAAGGCCTACGGTGCGGGTGAAGGCGCCGGGCCGCCGATCCTCCTCGTTCCGGCGCCGATCAAGCGCGCTTGCATCTTCGACCTGGTGCCGCGGGCCAGCGTCGCGCGCCGCTGCCGCGACGCGGGGCGTCCGGTCTTCCTGGTGGAATGGACGGACCCGTCGGGCCTGACGGCCGATCACGGCCTCGCCGACTATGCCGACCGTCTGCTGTCCGAAGCGCGGCAGGCGGCGGCGATCGCCTCGGGGCGGGAGCGCGCGGTTCTGATCGGCCACTCCCTCGGCGGCACGATGGCCGCCATCCATGCCGCGCGTCGGCCGGAGGGCGTGGCCGCGCTGGTGCTGCTCGAATCGCCGCTCATCTTCGATCCGTCCATCGATGCCTTCGCGCCCTGGCTGCGCACGCCGCCGACGGCCCGGCGACTGCTGGCCGGAGCGGGGACGGTGCCGGGCTCGGAGCTGAGCCTGGCCGCGGTGGCGGCCGCTCCGGAGGCCTTCTTATGGCACCGCTGGGGCGACGCCTTCGCCAGCCTCGCCGAGCCTGAGCGTCACGACCTGCATCTGCGCGTGATGCGCTGGGCGCTGGACGAGCTGGCGCTGCCCGCGCCCTTGCTGCGCGACGTGCTGGAGCGGCTCTATCGCGAGAACCGTCTGCGCGACGGTCGGCTGGAGGTCTCGGGCCGCGCGGTCGGGCTGTCGGACATCGCCGCCCCGATCATGGCCGTCGTGGAGAGCCAGAGCCGGGTGGTCCCGCGGCAGGATGTCCTGCCGGCGCTGGAGCGGACCTCCAGCGTGCGGCGGGACTGGCTGACTCATGACAGCGAGCCCGGCGTGGCGCTGGCGCATGTGGGGGTGCTGGTGGGGCCCGATGCGCATCGGCGGCTGTGGCCGCGGCTGCTCGACTGGATCGCCGAGGTCGCGGGCTAACTCGCCGCTTCCCCTCCGGCAGGCCCGTAGAACGCCACCCACACGGCGAAATCGTCGCTGAAATCGACGAAGCGGTGCTCGACCCCGGCGCCGACGAAGAGCGCGTCGCCCGGCCCGAAGCGGAACCGCTCGCCCGCGCGCAAGAAGGTGCCGGTGCCGGAGGCGACGACATAGATCTCGTCCTGATCGTGCGGGGTCTGCGGGTCCTCGGCCTTGGGCGCGTACCAGCGCAGTTCCATGCTGCCATGTTTGAGCAGCAGCGCCGAGCGGCGGCCGGGCGAGTTTGGTGCGGTGCGCGCCTCGCCGATGGCGATGCGGGCGGGCGGCAGCGTCTTGGACATGGCATCCTCGTCA
>JAREAF010000312.1 GCA_029240475.1 Rhodospirillales bacterium
TACGTGCCGGGCGGGACCGCCGCCTATCCCAGCTCGGTGCTGATGAACGCGATCCCCGCCAAGGTCGCCGGCGTGCGGCGGCGGGTCATGACGGTGCCCACGCCGGACGGCGCACTCAATCCGCTGGTGCTCGCCGCTGCGCAGCTCGCGGGGGTGGATGAGATCTATCGGATCGGCGGCGCGCAGGCCATCGCCGCGCTCGCTTATGGCACGCGCACCATCCGTCCCGTCGAGAAGATCGTCGGCCCCGGCAACGCCTATGTGGCGGCGGCCAAGCGGCAGGTGTTCGGGCAAGTCGGGATCGACGTGATCGCCGGCCCGTCAGAGATCCTGGTCGTCGCCGAGGGCGGCTGCGATCCCGACTGGATCGCCGCGGACCTCCTGTCGCAGGCCGAGCACGATGCGCAAGCGCAGGCGATGCTCGTGACTGACAGCGCAGAGCTCGCCGACCGCGTCGCGGCCTCCCTCGAGCGGCTCCTTTCCAAGCTGCCGCGCGCGGAGATCGCGCGCGCGAGTTGGGACCGGCATGGCGCCATCATCCTGGTGCCGGACCTCGAGGCGGCGGCGGCCGTGGTCGATGCGGTGGCGCCTGAGCATTTGGAGCTGGCGCTCGCGGATCCCGAGCCCTTGCTCGCCCGCATCCGCTATGCGGGGGCGATCTTCCTCGGCCATTTCGCGCCGGAGGCGGTCGGAGACTATGTGGCGGGGCCCAGCCACGTGCTGCCGACCAGCGGCGGCGCGCGCTTCGCATCCGGCCTCGGCGTGCTCGATTTCCTGAAGCGCAGCTCGATCATCGGCCTCGACCGCCGCGCGTTGGAGCGGGTCGGACCCGCCGCCCGCACGCTCGCGGAAGCCGAGGGCCTGGACGCGCACGCGCTCTCGGTCGCCCTCCGGCTCGACGCCGGCGAGCGGTGAGCGAGGCTAAGGCCGCGGCGGGGCAGGGCGGGGGCATGAGCCAGCGGCGCCATCGCATCGCCAAGGTGACGCTCGACGAGCGGACCGTCGTCCGGCGCAACCCCGACGTGGAGCATGAGCGGGCGGTCGCGATCTTCGACCTCTTGGAGGAGAACAGTTTCGCGCCGGCCGAGATTCCGGTCGGCCCCTATCACGTGCATCTCTGCATCGAGGAAGACCGGCTGGTCTTCGACATCCGCAGCGCGCGCGGCAAGGCCCTGGGCAAGGTCGCGCTGGCGCTGGCGCCGTTCCGGCGCATCGTGAAGGACTACTTCACCGTCTGCGAGAGCTATTACGCGGCGATCAAGGCCGCATCGCCGAGCCGCATCGAGGCGATCGACATGGGCCGGCGCGCGCTGCACGACGAAGGCTCGAACCTGCTGCGTGAGCGGCTCGCCGGCAAGGTCGAGATCGACCACAACACGGCGCGGCGGCTGTTCACGCTGCTCTGCGTCCTGCACATCCGCGGGTGAGGCCATGCCAAGGCTGCCCGAGGCCGTGCTCTTCGCCTGCACCCGCAACGCGATCCGCTCGCCGATGGCCGAGGCGCTGCTGAAGCATTTCCACGGCGCGCGCGTCTATGTGCAGTCGGTCGGCGTGCGGCCGGTGCCGATCGACCCCTTCGCGATCGCGGCGATGGAGGAGATGGGCATCGACATCGCCCGCCACCGGCAGCGCAGCTTCGACGACCTGGAGGATGACAGCTTCGACCTGGTGATCTCGCTCTCGCCCGAGGCGCAGCACCGGGCTGTGGAGATGACCCGGCACATGGCGTGCGAGGTCGAGTTCTGGAACACCTTCGATCCCTCGCTGGTGGAAGGCAACCGCGAGGTGCGCCTGGACGCCTATCGCGAGGTCCGGGACGCCCTTATGCGGCGGATTCTTGAGCGTTTTCCGCTGCAGCGCATGGGTTCGGGGTGAAGCGGAGCCTCCGGATTTGCGGGCCTTTGTGGCCCATACCATCTTCTTGTATGATCCGCCGCCCCATGAGCGCTCAGGCGGGGTTTCCTCATGACACAGCGATGGAGGGCCAATGGCGAAAGAGGATTTGATCGAGTTTTCGGGAACCGTGACGGAGCTTTTGCCCAACGCGATGTTCCGGGTGAAGCTCGACAACGACCATGAGGTGCTCGCCCACACCTCGGGCAAGATGCGCAAGAACCGCATCCGCGTGCTCGCCGGCGACCGGGTCAATGTGGAGATGACTCCCTATGACCTGACCAAGGGGCGCATCACTTTCCGGTTCAAGTAAGGGCGCGGGGTCCGTACCCCCATGCCCGCAGCCTCCCGGCCGCGGCTCGTCCTCGCCTCGGCTTCGTCCCGGAGGCTGGAGCTCCTGCGGCAGATCGGGATCGAGCCCGACGCGGTCGACCCGGCCGAGATCGACGAGACCGTCCTGAAAGGCGAGCTGCCGCTCGAACATGCCAAGCGCCTGGCCATGGCCAAGGCGCTCGCCGTCGCGGCACGCCATCCGGACAGCTTCGTCGTCGCCGCCGACACGGTGGTCGCTTGCGGCCGCCGCATCCTGCCCAAGGCCGAGGATGAAGAGACCGCGCGCGGCTGCCTGGAGCTGCTGTCCGGCCGACGTCACCGCGTGCTCGGCGGGCTGGTGGTGACTGCGCCCGGCGGACGCAGGGCCGCACGGCTGGTGCGCAGCATCGTCACTTTTCAGCCGCTGCCCGCGGAGCGTATGGAGGCCTATATCGAGAGCGGGGAGTGGCGCGGCAAGGCTGGGGGCTACGCAATCCAGGGCCGCGCCGCCGCCTTCGTGCGCGCCCTCAACGGCTCCTACAGCAATGTGGTCGGCCTGCCGCTCTACGAGACGGCGCAGCTCCTGCGCGGCTTCGGCTATCCGATCCCCTGAGCGGGCCGATGCGCCGCCTCCTGATCGAGCATGGTTTCGGCGAGACGCGGCTGGCGCTGGCCGAGGGCGAGCGCCTCACCGAGTTCCGCATGGCGCGCGGCGAGGACCGGTTCCGGCCCGGCAGCCTGCATCTCGGCCGCGTGCTCTCGGTGGATGCCGGCCTCGCCGCGGCTTTTGTAGAGCTGGGCTCCGACAAGCCGGGCCTTTTGCCGCTGCGCGATGCCGGCAAGACGCCGCCTTCCGCCGGGGACCCGATCCTGGTCCAGGTCACCCGCGCGCCGGTGGAGGAGAAGGGCGTGCGCCTGTCGGCGCGGCCGGCGCTGGCCGGACGCGGCATGATCCTGAGGCCGGGGCGCGGCGGCGTCGCCTTTGCCGCCAATCTCACGGACCCCGAGGAGCGCGAGCGCATCCGCGACGCGCTGCGGCCGGAGCTTGCGGCCGAGCTGGGCTTGGCCATCGATCGCGCCGCGGCCGGCCTCTCCCCGGAGAGCTTGCGCGCGGAGCTGCGAAGCCTGTCCCGGAGCTGGGCGGAGATCGCGGAGCGCGCCGCCTCGCAGCGTGCGCCCGCGCTCCTGGCCGAGGGGCCGAACGCCGTCGAGCGGTCGCTGCTCGATTGGGCCGAGCCGGGCATGGAGATCCTCTGCAACGATCGCGCCGTGGCCGCTTCGGCCGCCGCGTTCGCGTCGGCGCGGCTGCCGGACCTTGCGCTCACGCCGCGTCTCGAACCCGGACCCGCGCTGTTCGAAGGAGAGGGGATGGAGGATCAGCTGGAGGCGGCGCTGCTGCCGGAGGCGCCGATCCCGGGCGGCGGGTACCTCCTCATCGAGCCGGGCCGGACCTTGACCGCGATCGATGTGAACTCGGGCGGCGGCGATCGCCGCCCGCGCGAGGTCAATCTCGCCGCCGCCGAGGAGATCGCGCGTCACTTGAGGCTGCGCGCGATCGGCGGTCTGGTGGTCATCGATTTCATCGATCTGCGCACGCCGAGCGCCCGCGGGCCGGTGCTGGAGCGCCTGGCCGAGGCGCTGTCGCAGGATCCCGCCGGCTGCGAGCTGGCCGGCGCAACGCGCCTGGGACTGGTCGAGCTGACGCGCCGGCGCACCGGGCCGAGCCTCGCCGAGCTCCTGACCGAAGCATGCGGGATCGCGGGCAGCGGGCGCGTGCGGCGGGTGGAGGCGATCGGCGGCGCACTGTTGCGAAAGCTCGCGGCGGAGGCGCGCGCGACACCCGGCCGTCGATGGGTGCTGACCTGCGCGCCCGAGCTCGCGCGGGCGTTCGAGGGCCCGCTGGCGGAGGGAAGGGCTGGGCTGGAGCGGCGGCTGGGCAGGCCGCTCGAGATTCGCGCCGACCCTTCCCTCACTCGCGAGGGCGCCCATATCAGGGCCGAGCCGGCGGGCGGAGGGTAGGCGGCCGAGGATGAGCGACGGGGAAGCGGAAAAGGGCTTGGCGGAGCGGCGCGCGCGCAAGAGCGGGCGCCGGCGCGGCTGCCCGACCTGCGGCAAGCCGCCGGTCCCGGAGCACCGGCCCTTCTGCTCGGCGCGCTGCAAGCAGATCGATCTCGGCCGCTGGCTCGGCGAGACCTACCGCATTCCGAGCGAGGAGCGGGGGGAGGGCGAGCCCGGGCCTGCGGAAGGCGAGGAATAGGCGGTCCGCCGGCAATCCGTGCCGCCAGGCTGGACAGGACCGGCCGAATTTTCTATAAGCCCCCCCTCTGCCAAGGCCGCCGCGCGGTCCAGCGCGAGCGGCCGCTTCCCAAGAAGAAGCCCCGGCGCCCAGGTAGCTCAGTTGGTAGAGCACGTGACTGAAAATCACGGTGTCGGTGGTTCGATTCCGCCCCTGGTCACCATTCAAAGGCTTAACCGATTCTGCACACGCCGAAAAAGCCCCGTGTAACGCCTGTG
>JAREAF010000313.1 GCA_029240475.1 Rhodospirillales bacterium
ACTTCCTGCACCACGGAGCCCGCGAGCGAGGCGGGCGCGGTCGCGCCGGCCTGCCCGGCCGAGAGGAGCAGCACCGGCATGCCGCCGCGCACCGCGGCCTCGAGGCAGCGGCAGGCGTCGGCGGCGAATTTCAGCGGCGGAACCACGAAGCAGTTGGACTGGCTGACGAAGGGCCGCCGCAGCCATTTGTCCTCGCCGCCCGCGATCATGTGCAGCATCTGCAGGCTCGCCTCGACATGCTCGGGCTGCACCCAGCTGGTGCCGACATGCTTGGTCGTGCCCATGACGCTGGCGTAGCAGGTGTTCACGTCCAGCTCGTAGGGATCGGGCAGGTCGCGGCAGACGATGGCGCGCTGGAAGAAGTGGATATGGTCGAGGCTGTCGACCACGCGGGCGATGTCGTAGAGGTCCCTCAGCGTGGATTCCCGGTATTCGCCGGTAATCGGGTCCACCATGTGGACGGCCGCGCCCGCCGTGCCGAAATAAACCCGCTTGCCCCAGGGCTCCATGTCGTGGCGCGGATCCTGCCCGTGCAGCACGAAGCGGCGCGCCGTGTTCGCGATCGTGTCCTCGATCAAAGCGCGCGGGAAGGTGAGCCGGCCATTGTCGTTGAGGATTGCGCCCGCGGCCGTCATCGCCTCGATGCCGCTGGGGATCGCGTCGGCGAGGCCGACATGCTCCAGCACATCCAGCGCGGCGCGGTGGATCTTCTCGACGTCGGCGTCGGCGAGCGGCTTATACCGCCCGCTTTCCATGCCGGGCCATACCGGGCGCTCATTCTCCGGCAGCGGTTGGGCGCGCATGGCGCGGCGCGCCTCACGGCCGCCGCGGCGGCTGGCCTGGACGGTCTCGCTCATTCAAGTCTCCTAAGTCTGAACCCCTCGCGAGGGGGAGGCGCAGTTTGTCAAAGCCGCGCCCGCCGCAGCAAGCACCTTCGGCGTCGCATGCGGGGGCAGTGGCCAACCCGTCTAGATCGAGAGGCCGACGAGCCCCAGCAGGCCGATGGCGGCGAGGACGATCAGGGCGGCGGCCCCGGGGCGCCTGGTCAGAGCCAGCGCGGCGACGGTGATCGCCGCAACGGTGATCACGACCCCTGCAGGCGCGGCGGCGAGCCATGAGGCGCCGCTTTCCAGGAAGGCGGACGGGCTGCCGAAATCAAGCCTGATCGAACGGATCCACTCTGCGAGATCGGATGAGATCATGAATGGCTCGGGCGAACCCTCCTTCAGGGCCGCTCGGCAAGGTCGAACGGAAGAATTCGCCGGAGTTTTATTTTAAATTGTACCTGCTTACGCGCAACATCTCTTTGGCGGCAGGAAGCCGCTTTCTTCGTGGGTGTCCGGAGGCATCTTCAATTGCCCTTCGGGCGTCAAACCGAAGGAGGTGGGTCATGGCGGGCAGCGGGCGCATTCTGGGTTGGAAGCTGGACCGGTCCGATCGCGAGCGGCTGCTGGGCCGCTTCCGGCCGCGCTACGACGAGACCGTGGCCGATCACGTCACGCTCGGCCGCGCCGGAACGGCCCCGGAGCCCTGGGCGGCGGAGGCCGAGATCGTGGGCCGAGCCGATGACGGGAACGGGGTCGAGGCGCTGGTCGTGCGCATGGACGGGACCACCGATCGGCCGGACGGGAGCACCTACCACATCACCTGGTCGCTCGACCGGTCCAAGGGCCGCAAAGCGCAGGAAAGCAACGACGTGCTGCGGGCGCGCGGCTGGACGCCGCTTGCCGAGCCGATCCCGCTCCGGCTCCATCCAAGCGCGTGGGAGGGGTGAAGGCAGCCCTGTAATGGACCGGCGCGGCTGCGAGCCTGAGCGGCACTAGTCCGATGCGGGCCGCTCCAGCGCGGCGCGGTCCCACCCGCCGAGATCGGCTGCGGCCTCGTAGGTGCTCTGGAGGAACTGCATCAGCGCGGCGTCCGGATCCTCCGCCCGGCGCACGGCCTCGTAAGGCAGGATGAACTCGCTCAGGCCCTGGTGGAAATAGGCGCCGGCGGGCCGCACCGGCGCGCTGTCGAATCCCGCGGGCGTGGGATAGGCGTAGGCGTAGAAGGCCGCTTCCGGCATGCCGGGGCCGCCTAGCCAGAAACCGCAGCTGCTGCATTCGTGCGAATAGGCCTCGCGCGTGACGAAATCCGCGATGTTCGCGGCGCCGGGATGGGTCGGCGCGCGCCGCCCGGAGAAGCGCGTGACCGCCATGTCGAAGCTGCCCCAGAAGAAATGCACGGGACTGACCTTCCCGAGGAAACGGGCGCGGAAGGCGGTGAGCACGCGGTCGACATGGACCAGCGCTCGCCAGAAGCGATGCGCCGCCACCGCGTCGTAGGAGGCGTGCGCCTCGTCCCGTTCGAACGCAACCGGGTTCTCCAGCTCCACCGGCATGGTCCAGATCCGCACCTCGAGGCCGAGGGCGCGTAGCCGCGCCATCACCTCTCGGTGGAAATCGGCGACCGAGCTGGGCTGAAGGGCAATCCGCTCGATCTGGCCCCGGCTCGTCGCGATGAGGAGCTGATGATCGATGAAGTCGAATTCCATCTGGAAGGAGTGCGCGCCATAGGGCATGGCGGAAGTCGTGAGCCCGCGCGCGGTGACATAGAGCGGAACCTGCCACCAGTGATTGATGAGGGGCGCCTGCGCCAGCCGGACCTTGCCTACGATCTGCGTCCAGAGATGGAGCGTGGCGCGCGTATCGTCCCACTCCGAGAGGGGCAGGCCGGGCCAGTCGGCGGATGTCGACCGAGGCGCAGGCGCGATCATCCCCGATGATCGGACGTGCTCAGTCGGATGGCAAGGAACCAGAGGAGGGCAGAGGAGGACTCCTCGGGACTTCCGGATGGGACCGTGACCGCGCGCGGGCCCCGTTCACTCCGACCCGCCGTTACGCTCCTCGGGCGATTGGTCCCGTTCCGGCGACGGGGTCGGGAGGGGCGGTGCGCGGCGGTCCGGGGTGCGGTCGACGTCGGCGGTCAGCGTGAAGCCGAAGGTCAACCTGAACAGGGCTTTGAGGAGGTGGCGCTTATTCTTTTTCATTTGGGTATCCGCGACGACCTGGAGAGAGTGATGGACCTCCGCGCTGGTGCGTCCAGGCCGTGGTCAGGGTGCCACGCCGGAGCGAGGCCGCAATCTCGTCCGGGCGCGGCCGCTTCCGCCGATGCGTCGGCCCGCCCTAGCGGTCGTATCTAGACTGAAAGCTGGACCGGTCCGATCGCGAGCGGCTGCCGGGCCGCTTCCGGCCCTGTGCCGACACCGTGATCGATCACGTCACCCCTCGGCCGCCGGAACGGCCCCGGAGCCCTGGGCGGCGGAGGCCGCGATCCTCGGCCAAGCCGATTCCGATCCGACTCGATCCAAGCGCGTGGGAAGGGGCGAAGCCGCTGCGGCCTATCGCGCGTGCGGAGATCGAGCCGCGGGGGCCAGGAGATCGACTGTGATCGGCACCCCCCTCGACGGAGCGTCGAAGCGGAACCATGGTGGGCGCGGCTGGGATTGAACCAGCGACCCCTACGATGTCAACGTAGTGCTCTCCCGCTGAGCTACGCGCCCTGGTCGGCCGAGAACGCTCGACCGATAAGGAAGGGTCGCGGACTTACCGCAAATCGCCCGACTTGGCAAGCCGCAGTGCAGTTCAGGCGCTCTTCGGGCGCGGCGGAGCGGTCTCGGCCATTGGGAGAGATATCGCTCGAGCGTCTCAGTCCGAAAGGGCGGCGCCGCTGCCTCGTTTGGGCGGAGGCGCCCTCCAACCAAAAAGAGTAAAATTCAAAGCCGCTGCAACTTTTATCTGCGGGTCCTCCTGAGAGGGTGACCCGACGTCTCCGCATCAATCGAGCGAGGGGTGAGTCATGCCCATCCGTAAGCGACGGACCAAGTCAGCGAGCTCAAACGGGGAAAACGGAAATGGTGCGCCGGTCTCCTCCAGCATCGAGCAGCTGCTGCTGGATGCGCTGGAGAGAGGAGACGAAACGCTCCAAACCGGGCGCTATTTGGTAACCTTCCGCGAAGGCGCGGATGCGGAGGGCTCGAGCATGCTGGCCGCGCAAGGCATGCGCGTCGCCGACGCCCGCGACTTCGCGGATCAGGCTGTCACGACGGAGGATGTGGGCGACGCCGATGCGCTGGTTTTTCCAGAGATCGGCGTGGCGCTGGTCAGCGGCCCCGCCGTGCAACAGCGCGCGCTGGCCGTCGAGGGCGACGCGGCCGGCGAGGGGCCGATCGAGGTGGTCGAGCCCGAATACTTCATGTTCGCCGAGAACTCCGAATATATGCGCGGGTTCGCCAGCGCCGTCCAGACCATCTCCAAGGACCTGCGCCCGGGCGCAATCCTCCCGGAAGAGCTTGAGGATGAGATCGAGCCGGAAGCGTTGGGCGCGACCTGGGGCCTGATTGCCTGCCGCGCACCTCTGAGCGCGCGCACAGGCGCCGGGATCAAGATCGCCATCCTCGACACGGGGCTGGATCTCGGTCACCCAGATTTCGCCGGACGATCGATCACGGGCCGTTCCTTCGTCGGACAACCGGTGCAGGATCTGCATGGCCACGGTACGCATTGCGCCGGCACCGCCGCCGGAGCGAAAGCCCCTCCGGGCAACAATCCGCGCTACGGAATAGGGCACGCGGCAAAGCTCTTCATTGGCAAGGTGCTGACCAATTCCGGCAGCGGCACCACCGCCAGCGTTCTCGCCGGCATGAATTGGGGCATCGCCAACCGCTACTATGTGA
>JAREAF010000314.1 GCA_029240475.1 Rhodospirillales bacterium
TTCGTCCAGTGCGCCGCCGCCAGGTCGGTGACGGGCACGCCGGCCTGCTCGGCCTCGGCGCGCTTGGCCGGATCGTCGTCCCAGGCCCAGACCTCAGCCCCCGATGCGGCCAGCGCGCGCGCCGCTGCAAGGCCCGACTTGGCGAGCCCGAGCACCGCGACCGTTTTGCCGGCATAGGACGGGAGCTGGATCATGCCTTTGAGATCACCTCAGCTTCAGCGTGGAGAGGCCGGCCAGGGCCAGGATGGAGGCGATGATCCAGAAGCGGATGACGATGGTGGGCTCCGCCCAGCCCTTCTTCTCGAAGTGGTGGTGCAGCGGCGCCATCTTGAAGACGCGCTTGCCGGTGAGCTTGAAGGAGGCGACCTGCATGATCACCGACGCCGTCTCCAGCACGAACAGGCCGCCGATGATGGCCAGCACCAGCTCGTGCTTGACGATGACCGAGATCGTGCCCAGCGCGCCGCCGACCGAGAGGGAGCCGGTGTCGCCCATGAAGACCATGGCAGGCGGCGCGTTGAACCAGAGGAAGCCGAGGCTGGCGCCGACCAGCGCGCCGCAGAACACCGCCAGCTCGCCCGCGCCCGGCACGTAGTGGATCTGCAGATAGCCGGCGAACACCGTATTGCCGACCAGGTACGAGATCAGCGCGAAGCAGCCGGCCGCGATCATCACCGGGCCGATGGCGAGCCCGTCGAGCCCGTCGGTCAGGTTCACCGCGTTCGAAGCGCCGACCATCACCAGCACGGCGAAGGGGATGAAGAACAGGCCGAGCTGGATCAGCACGTCCTTCAGGAACGGGACCGCCAGGCTCGTGCGCAGGTCCGCAGGTGCGATGGCCGCGATGGCGGCCGCCGCGATCAAGGCGATCGCGATTTGGGCAATCAGCTTAAGGCGCCCCGGCAGGCCCTTGCTGTTGCGCTTGGTCAGCTTCAGGAAATCGTCGCCGAAGCCGACCGCGCCATAGCCGATCGTCACCCACAGCACGATCCAGACATAGCGGTTGCCGAGATCGGCCCAGAGCAGGGTGGAGATCGCCAGCGCCAGCAGGATCAGCACGCCGCCCATGGTCGGCGTGCCCTTCTTGGTGAGGAGGTGGCTCTCCGGCCCGTCGAGCCGGATCGGCTGGCCTTCGCCCTGCTTCGACTTCAGCCAGCGGATCACGGTGGGGCCCAGGATGAAGCTGATGACGAGCGCGGTCAGCACCGCGCCGCCGCTGCGGAAGGTGAGATAGCGGAACAGGTTGAAGAGCTGGATCTCGTCGGCGAGCGGGGCGAGGAGGTTGAACAGCATTCTTTGTGTGCCCTCAACTGCCGTTGGCCGCGCGCGCGCCGCGCCCGAGGCCCTTCACTGCGTCCACGATCGGCGCCATGCGCGAGCCGAGCGAGCCCTTCACCAGCACGACGTCCCCGGCCCTGACCGCGCTCAGGACGCGCGGCAGGAGCGCGGCGGAATCGGCGGCGTGCTCGACCGGCATCTGCGCGGCCGCGGCCTTGGCGAGCGCGCGCATATGCGTCCCGCAGCAAAAAAGGAGGTCGACGCCGGCTGCCGCGAGGGCCGTCGCAAGCTCTGCATGCAGCCGATCGGCGTCGACCCCCAGCTCGCGCATGTCGCCGAGCACGGCGATGCGGCGGCCGCCCTTGCCGGCCGGGATGCGGCCGAGCACGGCGATCGCGGCGCGCATCGCCGCGGGGCTCGCATTGTAGCTTTCGTCGATCAGGGTGAGCGGCCCCTGCGGCGTCTGGATCGAGACGCGGGCGCCGCGCCCTTTCATCGGGGGCAGCCCGGCCAAGGCGGTCGCGGCGGCCTGCGCCTCCATCCCCAGCAGCGCCGCGGCGGCGAGGACGGCCAGGCTGTTCTGCACGATGTGCCGGCCGGGCAGGGGGATGCGGTAGCTGACGCGCGCGCCGAGGATCTCCGCCTCCACTGCGCTGGCCTCCGCTTCGAGCCGGCAGGACAGGAGCCGGGCCTCTGCCCGCGGGTCCTCGCCGAAGGGCACGATGCGCTGGACGCCCGCTTTGCGGGCGGCGGCCGCAAGGCGCTCGAAATGCGCATTGTCGCGATTGAGCACGGCCGCGCCGCCGCGCTCGACGCCGAGGAAGATCTCCGCCTTGGCGTCGGCGATCGCCTCGACCGAGGCGAAGAACTCCAGATGCGCCGGTTCGACCGTGGTGATCACCGCCACATGCGGGCGGACGAGGCGGCTCAGGGGCGCGATCTCGCCGGCATGGTTCATGCCAAGCTCGAAGACGCCGTAGCGCGCGTCGCGCGGCATGCGCGCGAGGCTCAGGGGCGCGCCCCACTGGTTGTTCAGATTGCCCTCGCTGGCGGCGGTCGGGCCGTCGGTGGACAGCACCAGCCGGAGCGCCTCCTTGGTGCCGGTCTTGCCGACGCTCCCGGTGACCGCCGCGAACCGCGCGGCGGAGCGAGAGCGGGCCGCGCGGCCAAGCGCTTCGAGCGCGGCCATGGTGTCGGAGACCATCAGCAGCGGCGCCTCGGCGGAGAGGGCGGCGGGGCGCCGGCTGGCGACCGCCGCGGCCGCTCCGGACGCGATGGCCTCCTGGATGAAATCGTGCCCGTCGAAATTCGGGCCGGCGAGCGCAACGAACAGATCGCCCTTCTTGACCGTGCGGCTGTCGATGGACACGCCCGTGGCGGCCCAGTCGCGCGTGCTGGTGCCGCCCGTCGCGGCGGCGGCTTCGGCCGAGGTCCAGAGCGGGGCGCTCATGCGGCGCCTCCCGCGCCCGCGGCGACCGCGGCGCGCGCGACCTCCGCATCGTCGAAGGGCAGGGTCTTCGAGCCGACGATCTGGCCGGTCTCATGGCCCTTGCCGGCGATGATGAGGATGTCGCCCGCCGACAGCTCCGCGACGGCCGAACGGATCGCTTCGCCGCGGTCGCCGATCTCGGCGGCGTGCGGCGCGGCCCTCAGGATCTCCTGCCGGATCGCGGCGGGATCCTCGCTGCGCGGATTGTCGTCGGTGACGATCACCCGATCCGCAAGCCGCGTCGCGATCGCGCCCATCAGCGGGCGCTTGGCGCGGTCGCGGTCGCCGCCGCAGCCGAACACCACGACGAGGCGGCCGGTCACGTGCGGGCGCAAAGCCTTCAGCACCGTCTCCAGGGCGTCGGGCTTGTGGGCGTAGTCGACATAGATCCGCGCCCCGGCCGGATGCGTGGCCACATGCTCGATCCGGCCGCGCACGCCCTTCAGCTCCCCTAATGCCGGGGCTGCGCGGGCCGGATCGCCCCCTGCGTCGATGACGAGACCGAGCGCCGCCAGCGCGTTCATCGCCTGGAAGGCGCCCGGAACAGGGAACAGGATCTCGTGGCGCGTCCCCTCGACCCGGATGGTCAGCTCCTGTCCGGCGGGGACGGCCTCCTGGCGCTCGAGGCGGAGCGCGGAGCCCGAGCGCCCGAAGCTGAGGACCGGGCAGCCGCGCGCGCGCAGCAGCCGCTCGAGCTCGCGGTATTCCGCTGCATCGGCATTCAGCACGGCCGGCGCGCCGGCCGGGAGCAGCTCGGCGAAGAGGCGCTTCTTGGCGGCCAGATAGGCCTCCATCGTGCCGTGATAGTCGAGATGCTCGTGGCTGATGTTGGTGAAGGCCGCGACCGAGATGCGCACCCCGTCCAGCCGGTACTGGTCGAGCCCGTGCGAGGAGGCCTCGATGGCGAGGTGATCGATTCCGGCGCGCGCGAGCGCGTCCAGCCGCCGATGCAGGGCCACCGGGTCGAGCGTGGTGAGCGGCAGATTCTCGTCACGCCCCGGCGCGATCACCCCCAGCGTGCCGAGGCTCCCGGAGCGGTGCCCGAGCGCCGTCCAGATCTGGCGCGTGAAGTCGGCGGTCGAGGTCTTGCCGCTGGTGCCCGTCACGGCGGCGATGGCGCGGGGCTGCGCGCGGTAGAAGACGGCGGCCATCAGCGCGAGGCGCCGGCGCGGATTGGGGTCGGTCACCAGGACCGCCTGCTCCGGGCCGGGCAGGGCCGTGCCCGGCTCGGCCAGGACGGCGACCGCGCCGCGCTTCAGCGCCTCCGGGATGAAGTCGCGGCCATGGCTGCGCGTCCCGGGCAGCGCGGCGAACAGAAATCCCGGCTCGACCGCCCGGGAGTCGGCGGTCAGACCCTTGATTTCGATGCCGCTGCCCAGTCCCACCGTCCCGCCGCTTCCCTCGCAGAGTTCATCCAAGCGCAACGCGCCGATTCCTTCCGGATCGAGAGTTCCCTTCAGTCCGCCTTGACCGCGACGAGCAGGCCGGAGGCGGCATCCGGAGCCTCCTCCTCCTTCACGGGCGCGATGCCGACCAGCGGCGCCATCCGCTCGACCAGCCGCTTGACGGCGGGAGCGGCGACCCAGCCGCCGGTCGCATAACCATGGCTGTCCTTGTTCGGCTTCGGCTCGTCGACCGCCATGAAGATCACGTAGCGGGGATCGTCCATGGGGAAGGCGCCGACGAAGGACGAGATCAGGGCATTGCGCCGATAGCCCTTGGCCGCCGCCTTCTCGGCGGTGCCGGTCTTCCCTCCGACCTGATAGCCGGGGGCATCCGCGCTCTTGCCGGTGCCGCGCTTCACGACCAGCCGCATCAGCCGGCGCAGCGCATCGGAGGTCTCGGCTTTGAGGATGCGCTCGCCCGCCAGCGGCTCCTCCCGCTTCACGATCGTGGGGTCTACCTTCAGTCCGCCATTCACGACGCTGGCGACG
>JAREAF010000315.1 GCA_029240475.1 Rhodospirillales bacterium
GTGGTGTTCCAGACCAGGTCGCCGATCGTTGGCCAGAGCAGGGTCCCGCTGAGGAGCGTGATTCCAACGAGGCCGACGAACCCCATAGCGGCGGCCATCGGTACGCCTGCAATGATTATTACCGTCAGCATGGCGATGTAGACGATGAGCGAGGTCGGCCAGCTCATCCGATTTCTCCGATGCCGTAGGTATCGGGATCGTCCTCGGCGCGCCGGGGCCGGAGTCCAGCCAACCGGCGCAGGATTTCTTCTAAATAGGCCAGGCAGAGCAGCCCAAACCCGAGTGGCAGTACTGCCTGGACGAGCACCAGCGGCGTCGCGGTGGGCTGGATTGATCGGGTACCGAACAGGTAGCTGTTCTTTACCAGCGCCCAAGAGGTGTACACGCAGACGCTCGCGACTGCGAAACCGATAATAGCGCCGAACACGCCGAAGAGGTTCTGCACGCGCGGCGACATGCGCTCGATGATGGAGGTCATGGAGAGGTAGCGATCCGACCGTAGGAGATGCACAGCTCCGAGGAGGACCATCCACGTGTAAAGGTAGCCGCTATACTCATCGGCAAGCAAAGTCGAGGAATTGAACAGATACCGCGCTGCGACTTCGACGTTCATCAGCAGCAGAAGCGCCAGCAGCAGAACGACCGAAACCGCCATCGCACCGCTCTCGAGAACGCGGGAGACCACCCCCAGCTGGCGTGCCGCCGATCGAATGAGCCTCCTCATCAGAGCTCCCGCCGCTGTCCCGCGCTACAAGCTCTCCGGGTCGATCCCATAAGCGTCCCGCGCTCCGTCGGGTGTTACGAACCCTTGCGCAAGATCGTCCCTCAGCCGGCCCCGGTCGCGCTGCCGAGGATCACCATACCCCCCGCCCCCGGCTTCGATGGTGGTAAGACGATCGCCGGGCGCGAGCACGTAGCGACCCTTGGGGCTGACCGGCTGGCCGTTGATGGACACCGCGCGGGCGCGCCCCGGCCCGCCGCCGAGAATCCCGGCCGGCGGAAACTCCGTCCGTCCAGCAAGACAAGAGACGGTCAGAGGACCGAGCGAGTCATTGACCATGTCGATGCGCTGACCGAGCCCGCCCCGAAACTCGCCCGCGCCGCCGCTATCTGCGAGGAGTTCCTTCGACGCGATCAGCGTTCCGGTGAGGTTCTCCCAGACCTCGACTGGAGACCCGGTCATGTTGGAAGGGGCGGGAGTTGTTGCGGCGCCATCGATGCCTTTCAGCGCTCCGAAACCGCCGGAGGCGAAGAATATGCTCGACACGCCCTGGCCTTCGCGGTTGCGTCCCTGCACGTTGACCAGGTTCAGCATGCCGCTATCGGCCTGCACTCGCTGCGGTAGCGCCTGCGCCAAGGCGCCAAATATTAGAGGCTGCACAAAGTGGCCGATGACGTGCCGTCCGCCCGTCGCCGAGGGAGACACAGCATTAAGAATACAGCCCGGCGGCGCTGTCACGTGGATCGGACGAACCGAGCCCTCATTGTTGGGAATGCGCGGCGTCGTCAAGCACTTCACCGCGTGACACGTCATGGCCCGTGTGTAGCAGAGCGGGACGTTGATTGCCGACGCGACGGCCTCCGAGCTGCCAGCGAAGTCCGCGAACACCTCCCCTTTCCGTATTTCGATCGTGCAGCGCAGATCGAGCGGTGCATCATTGCCCTCGATCCGGATCCCGTGAGCGTAGCGGCCGGCCGGCACGCGCCGCAACTCGTCTCGGATCGCACGTTCCGAAAAGTCGATAATCGCGCTGGCAAGCGGCTGAATGTCCTCGATCCCGTACTCGTCCATTAGGTCGTTGACCATCCGGCCGCCGACGGTGGTGCAATTCACGTTCGCTAGCACGTCGCCGATCGTCTGCTCCGGCACTCGCACGTTGGTCTCGATTAGCCGCCGCACCCACGAGTCGACCTTACCTTGGCGCAGGAATTTCACCGGCGGCAGCCGCAAACCTTCTTCATAAATTTCCCGCGCGGTGGCCGAGAAGCCGATGCCACCGATATCCGGGAGGTGGGTGATGCTCATCACGTATCCGATCAGCCGGCAACCGCGGAAGATCGGTTGCATGACGTTGATGTCAAAGAGGTGCCCTGTGCCAATCCACGGGTCGTTCGTCATCACCACGTCGCCCGGCTCGAGCGTGTCCGGCGGAAAGTCGCCAAGAAGCTGGTGCAGGGTCGCCTGGGCTGTCCCCGTGAAGGAGGGCACACTGTAGGTGCCCTGCGCGAGCGACCGCCCCTCGCGGTCGAACAGCACACAGGAGAGATCGTAGCTCTCCCGGACATTGGTTGAGAAGGACGTGCGCACCAGGGCGGAGACGACCTCGTCGGCAATCGAGATCAGCCGGTCCCACTGAATGCCGAGCGCGACGGGATCGTAGGTCCTGACGCGCCCACCTCGATGATGAGATTGAGATGCTCATCGACAGCAACGCGATCACCGCGGCCGACCACGCACGTCGACTCGTGCTCCTCGATGAGCGCTGGGCCGTCGAGGACGTCTCCCGGCTTCATCGCGTAGCGGTTAACGACCTGATAGGCCACATAGCCAAAGGTTTCCGGATCCCAGGCAAGGCGCTCCCGCTCACCCGCGGGTGAGCGCGTGTTCACGACCACGTCGTAGGCCTCGCCGACGGACGGCGCGGGGCCGACACCTTCCGCTTTCCAGTTCACTATCTCGATCGCCCTACCGTCGAAGCACAGGCCGAAGGTCTCGCGGTAGATCCGTTCAAAGGCTGAAAGCAGATCCTCCGTGCCGCTTGCGCCGGCTGCGAGGGGCACCTCGATCTCGTAGCCTTGCCCCTCGTAGCGCATGTCCAGACGGTAGTGGGTCCGGATCTGCTCTGACCGCAGGCCTGCCCGGAGCAGCGTTGCCTCGACCCCGCTGCTGAGCTCCTCGAGCATGCTCAGGCGGTCTGCATCCGCCAGCCCGCGAAGGCTCACCCGGTGCGAGCGGGCGATTTCGAAAGCAAGCGGACTGCTCAGCAGCCCGAAAGCCGACATCACGCCCGCTCCCATGGGACAAACCACGCGCGGAATGCGCAGTTTACGCGCGACGCGCGTCCCGTGCACGGGGCCAGAGCCGCCGAAGATGATCATTGTGCAGCGTCGGTAGTCGACCCCCTGCTCCGACGCGTGCACGCGGAAGGCCCGCGCCACATCTTCGCTGATCACCTCATGAATGCCCCACGCAGCGTGCTCAGTGGAGATGCGGAGAGGTGCGCTGATCTCGCGCTCGATCGCCTGGCGGGCAGCGGCCTGGTCGATCCGCATCTGTCCGCCAAGGAAGGAGCGCGCTCCCAGGAAGCCGAGAACCAGGTTCGCGTCGGTCAGGGTCGGCCGAGTGCCTCCACGACCGTAGCAGGCGGGCCCCGGATCGGCTCCAGCGCTCTTTGGCCCAACCCGGATCACGCCGCGCTCATCTATCGTCGCCAGGCTGCCTCCGCCCGCGCCGATCTCGAGCATCTCGAGCACGGGGATCTTAACAGGAAAGCCGCTTCCCTTCTTAAACTCGTGCTCGCGCGCAACCTCGAGCTCATAACGCTTGAGCGGCGCCCCATCGCGAACGATGCAGCCCTTCGCCGTAGTGCCTCCCATATCAAAGGACAGGAGGTGATCGCTCCCTATCAATCGTCCGTGCCGCGCGGACATGAGGGCGCCGGCTGCGGGGCCGGATTCGAGCAGCCGCACAGGGAAGCGGCGCGCAAGCTCGGGTGTCAGCGTGCCGCCACTCGAGCTCATGATGTAGATCCGTCCTTGGAATCCGACGCTGCGAAGGCCTTGCTCGAAGCGCTCGAGGTAGCGGTCCACCACGGGCTGGACGTAGGCGTTGATGCAGGTAGTCGTCCAACGAGCGTACTCACGGATGAACGGAAACACCTCCGCCGAGGAGGAGATGGCAAGTTGAGGAAACTGCCGCGCGACGAAGGCGACGACTTTCGCCTCATGGCGCGGGTCTGCATAGGAGTGCAGGAGGCAGATCGCGACCGCTTCAATCTGGTGACCCCGGATCGCCTCTTCGAGGAATTCCCCTATGCCGTCCAGCGCGAGAGGCTCGATCTCCGACCCGTCGTAGCGCAGGCGTCCCACCACTTCGAAACGCAACGCGCGCGGAATGACCGGCTTCGGGAAACGGATCGTGAGATCGAAAAGGTCGTACCGGCGTTCCTGCGCTATCTCGAGCACATGGCGGAATCCGCGAGTCACCAGCATCGCCGCGTTCACCCCTTTACGCTCGATGACTGCGTTTGTGACGAGCGTCGTGCCATGGACCACCGAACCGATGTCGGAGGGGCGTAGCCCCGCGGTTTCCGTCAGCGTCAGGACGCCCTCGACTACAGCCTGCGCCGGGTCGTCAGGGGTCGTGAGGCAATTGGGGCTGGAAGGCGGCCCACGTGAGGCAACGTTCGGAGAGCGCGTGCCGGAAGCCGCCGTCGAGGCCGTCGCCCGCGGCATCGTCGAGATACGGGAGGCGCTCGGCAGCAACTTGCTCCAATAACATTCGCGCGTTTGCCTGGATGGTGACATCCCCTGCAGCCTGCTTCAGGAGCCTTTCCAAAGGAGACGAGCGCCGCGCGGACGTCCGCGCCAAAGGCCGGTCCCGGACGGACAGTGCGCTTCGTCGAGCGCGCCAAGCTCGCCGCGTGGGAGCGGAACGCCGCGAGGCAAGCCGCGGGTGGACGACCGGCGCGTGCTGAAC
>JAREAF010000316.1 GCA_029240475.1 Rhodospirillales bacterium
GCCCAGCGCTTCACCAGCTCGTCATAGGCGATGGTCTCGCCCTGCGGCTTCTCGTTGTCGAGCTTGGCGGCGGGGCCGTTCGGCTTGCCGAGCCATTCCTCGGCCGACTTCTCCTCGTTGAGGCGCGGTCCGCAGCCGCCATAGGTCTTCGCCTTCTCGTCGGCAGACTGCATCCGGGCCATGGTCTGGTCCATCTCGGAGGCGAGACGGTCCATCGCCTCTTGCGGGGTGAAGGCGCCGGAGTTGACGTCGCCGATCTGCTGCCACCAGATCTGCGCCAGCTTCGGATAGTCCGGCACGTTGACGCCGGTCGGCGTCCACTTGACGCGGTCTGGCGAGCGGTAGAACTCCACGAGCCCGCCCAGCTTCGGTGCGCGCTCGGTGAAGCTCTCATGCCGGATGGTGCTGTCGCGGATGACGGTCAGGCCGACATGGCTCTTCTTGACGTCCACCGTCTTGGAGACGACGAACTGCGCATAGAGCCACGCCGCCTTGCGCCGATCGACCGGGGTCGACTTGAACAAGGTCCAGGAGCCGGCGTCCTGGTAGCCGAGCTTCATGCCTTCCTTCCAGTAGGGGCCGTGCGGCGACGGCGCCATCCGCCAGAGCGGATTGCCCTGATCGTCGACCGTGTTGTTGCCCTCGCTCTTCGGGGCCACCATGGTCGCGGTGAAGGCGGTGTACCAGAAGATCTGCTGGGCGACGTTGCCCTGCGCCAGCGCCGGGAGCGACTGATAGAAGTCGAGGTCCGCGGCGCCTGGAGGGGCGTATTTACGAAGCCACTCGTCCCATTTGGCGATGGCATAGACCGAGGCGGGCGCGTTGGTGCCGCCGCCGCGGGTCACGGAGGCGCCCTGCGGGTTGCAGGAGCCTTCCTCCATGCGGATGCCCCACTCGTCGATCGGCCGGCCGTTCGGCAGGCCCGGCGAGGTGGAGCCGGCCATGGACAGCCAGGCGTCGGTCATGCGCCAGCCGAGATCCGGCGCGCGCTTGCCGTAGTCCATATGGCCGTAGACGCGGACGCCGTCGACCTCCTTCACCTCGTTGCTGAAGAAGTCGGCGATGTCCTCATAGGCCGACCAGTTCACCGGCACCCCGAGCTCGTAGCCGTACTTGGCCTTGAACCGGTCCTTGAGGTCCTGGCGGTCGAACCAGTCCTTGCGGAACCAGTAGAGGTTGGCGAATTGCTGGTCGGGAAGCTGGTAGAGCTTTCCATCCGGACCGGTGGTGAAGGACTTGCCGATGAAGTCGTCGACGTCGAGCATCGGATTGGTGACGTCCTTGCCCTCGCCGGCCATCCAGTCGGTCAGGTTCACCGCGCTTTGCAGGCGCGAATGCGTGCCGATCAGGTCGGAATCGTTGATGTAGGCATCGTAGAGGTTGCGGTTCGTCTGCATCTGCGTCTGAACCGCCTGCACCACCTCGCCTTCGCCGAGCTCCTGGTGGTTCACCTTGATCCCGGTGATCTCCTCGAAGGCCTTGGTCAGCACGGTGGATTCATAGTCGTGCGTCGGCAGGGGGCCCTCCGACAGCACGTTGACCTCCATGCCGGCGAACGGTTTAGCCGCGTTGATGAACCACTCCATCTCCTTGAGCTGTTCTTCGCGGGACAGAGTCGATGGCTGGAACTCGCTGTCCACCCATCGCTCGGCGGCCGCCATGTCCGCCCAGGATGATCCGGGGGCGAATAGCGCGATCGCCGCCACCGTCCCCAATACCAGTTTCCTCATTTGGTCTCGTCTCCTCCCTTGTTGAAAGCCGGCCAGTGGCCGGCACCCTCCCTTCGAAAAGCCTCTAGACCCACCGGAACACCGCGACGGCGTAGATGAGCGAGAGGCCGAGAGCCCACCACAGATCCGGGCCGACCAGCCCGAGCCATGCGAGATGAATGAAGGCGCTGCCCAAGAGCGAAATGAAAAGCCGGTCGCCGCGCGTGGTCTCGATCCCGAGCACGCCTCGGCGCGGCGCGCCGCCGGGCGAGGCGAACTCCCACACCGTCATGGCGACCAGCAGCAGCGCGATCACGCCGAAGAAGGTGGCGGTCTGCCAGGTCCAGGCCATCCATGTGAGGCCCATTCAAACCCTCCCCAGCGCGAAGCCCTTGGCGATGTAGTTGCGCACGAAATAGATCACGACCGCGCCCGGCACGATGGTGAGCGCGCCGGCCGCGGCAAGGAGTCCGAGTTCGTAGCCGGAGGCGCTCGCCGTTCGCGTCATGATCGCCGCGATCGGCTTGGCCTCGACCGAGGTCAAGGTCTTGGCGAGCAGCAGCTCGACCCACGAGAACATGAAGCAGAAGAAGGCGGCCACGCCGATGCCGGAGGCGATCAGCGGCATGAAGATCTTCACGAAGAAGCGCGGGAAGGAGTAGCCGTCGATATAGGCGGTCTCGTCGACCTCCTTCGGCACGCCGGACATGAAGCCTTCGAGAATCCAGACCGCGAGCGGGATGTTGAAGAGGCAATGCGCCAGCGCGACGGCGATGTGGGTGTCGAACAGGCCGATCGCCGAATAGAGCTGGAAGAAGGGCAGCGCGAACACCGCCGGCGGGGCCATGCGGTTCGTCAGCAGCCAGAAGAAGAGATGCTTGTCGCCGAGGAAGCGGTAGCGCGAGAAGGCGTAGGCCGCCGGCAGCGCCGCCGCGACGGAGATCAGCGTGTTCACCGTCACATAGATGATCGAATTGATGTAGCCGTTGTACCAGACCGGGTTGGTCAGGATCTCGCGATAACTCGCCAGCGTGAAGTTCCTGGGCCACAGCGTGAAGCCGCCCAGGATCTCGTTCGTCGTCTTGAACGACATGTTGAGGAGCCAGTAGATCGGCACCATCAGGAACAGGATGTAGAGCGCGGGGATGAGCCAGCCGAGGCGTCTCATTGTTGCCCTTCCCCGCGCATCATCACCGTGTAGAAGATCCAGCTCAGCAGCAGCACGATGAGGAAATAGATGATCGACATCGCCGCGGCGGGGCCGAGGTCGAACTGCCCCAGCGCGATCTTGACGAGGTCGATGGAGAGCAAGGTCGTCGCGTTGCCGGGGCCGCCCCCGGTCAGCACGGCCGGCTCCGTATAGATCATGAAGGAGTCCATGAAGCGCAGCAGCACGGCGATGATCAGCACGCGCTTCATCTTCGGCAGCTGGATGTAGCGGAACACCGCCCAGGGCGAGGCGCCGTCGATCTTGGCCGCCTGGTAGAAGGCGTCGGGAATCGACTGCAGCCCGGCATAGGCCAGCAGCACCACCAGCGACGTCCAGTGCCACACATCCATCAGGATCAAGGTGAACCAGGCGTCACCGGGCTCGCGCGTGTAGTTGTAGTGGGTGAAGCTGTTGAGCACGCGGCCGAGCAGGCCGATGTCGGGCAGCGAGAAGATGTTCCAGATCGCGCCGACCACGTTCCAGGGGATCAGCAGCGGCAGGGCCATCAGCACCAGGCAGACCGACACCCAGAAGCCGCGGCGCGGCATCGCCAGCGCGATGGCGACCCCGAGCGGGATCTCGATCGCCAGGATGGTGAAGGTGAAGGTCAGCTGCCGGCCCAGCGCCGCGTGGAAGCGGTCGGAGTTCAGCACCTGCTGGAACCAGATCACGCCCTCGAAGAAGAACACGTTGTCGCCGAAGGTCTCCTGAACCGAATAGTTGACCACGGTCATCAAGGGGATGATGGCGTTGAAGGCGACCAGCGCCAGCACCGGCAGCACCATGAACCAGGCCCTGTTGTTCCAGGTCTTGTCCATGACCTATCCAGCCGCTCCGCCGACCAGGTGCCCGTCGGCATAGAGATGCACGCGGCCGCGCTCGAAGATGATGTGCGAGCTGTCGCCCTCGATCCCCGCGCCTTCCGGCGCGACCACGTTCAAGCCCACGCCGTCGAGCGTGACGCGCGCGACCTTGAGGCGCCCGATATCGTCCACGCGCTGAATCTTCACCGGCAGCCCCTGCCCGTCTTGGCTCAGCTTCACGAATTCCGGGCGCACGCCGATCTCGTATCTCGGGCCGGTGGAGAGGTTGGCGAATCCCTCGGGAAGCTCGAACTGGTACTTGCCGGCTAGCAGGCCCGTCCGGCCCTGGATCTCGACCGGCAGCACATTCATGCCCGGCGAGCCGATGAAATAGCCGACGAAGGTGTGCGCTGGCCGCTCGAACAAGTCCGCCGGCGTGCCGACCTGCACCACCTCGCCCTCATACATCACGACGACCTTGTCGGCGAAGGTGAGCGCCTCGGTCTGGTCGTGCGTGACATAGACCATGGTCAAGTCGAACTGCCGGTGCAGCGCCTTCAGCTGCGAGCGCAGCTGCCATTTGAGGTGCGGGTCGATCACCGTGAGCGGCTCGTCGAACAGGATCGCGCTGACGTCCGAGCGCACGAGGCCCCGGCCGAGCGACACCTTCTGCTTGAGGTCGGCGGTGAGGCCGCGCGCCTTGCGGTCGAGGATGGCGGTCAGGCCCAGCATGTCGGCCACCTCGCGCACGCGGGCCTGCGCGGTGGCGGCGGGCACATGACGGTTGCGCAACGGGAAGGCCAGGTTCTGCGCGACCGTCATGGTGTCGTAGATCACGGGAAACTGGAACACCTGGGCGATGTTCCGCCGCGCGGTCGGCTGATGCGTGACGTCCGTTCCGTCGAACAGCACGCGCCCCTGCGTGGGGACGATCAGGCCGGAGATGATGTTGAGGAGCGTGGTCTTGCCGCAGC
>JAREAF010000317.1 GCA_029240475.1 Rhodospirillales bacterium
ACAACGGAGCGCCGGCGCTCGGGCTCGTCCAGGAAGCGGCCGCTGCGCGGCAGGAACTCTGCGCGCGCGAACTCGTCCCAGAAGCCGCTTCTCTCTCTGAAATTTTCCAGGGTTGCGACCGCCGTCCGCGAACCCGCGGCGCCACATGCCATCCGCATCCCGTTCCACGCTGCGATGAACCTCATGGGTTCCTCCTCCCGATTGAAAGTGCTTCCCGCGGGAGAAAGCTTCCGACTTCGCGGCCCTGGGCTCAGTGAGGGGATTCACAAGGGGCGGCCGATCCCGTGACGTCCTTCACAAGACCGGCCGCGCACTGTGATCGCCTTCACGGGTGTGAGCCGGATCGACCGTTGAAAGCGCCGGGTTAGGGTTGCCAGGCGCGGCGGCTTGGCCCGATCATGGGCCCTGAGGCGGGTTCTGCCGCAGCCCCGCCTCCACCCTGCATCATCGGAATTTCGCGCGATGGCCTCAGCCGATCCCCTGCTCCAGCCATTCCAGCTCAAGCACCTGGTGCTGAAGAACCGCATCATGTCCACCGCGCATGAGCCGGCCTATTCCGAGGACGGCATGCCGAAGGACCGCTACCGGCTCTATCACCTGGAAAAGGCGAAGGGCGGCATCGCCATGACGATGACGGCGGGCTCCGCGATCGTCGCGGAGGACTCGCCGCCCGCCTTCGGCAACCTGCACGCCTACAAGGACGAGATCGTGCCCTGGCTGAAGCGGCTGGCCGACGATTGTCACGCCGAAGGCTGCGCGGTGATGATCCAGCTCACCCATCTCGGCCGCCGCACCGGCTGGAACAAGGCGGACTGGCTGCCGGTCCTCGCGCCATCGCCGGTGCGCGAGCCGGCCCACCGGGCCTTCCCCAAGGAGGCCGAGGACTGGGATCTCGATCGCATCGTCCAAGCCTATGCGGCTGCCACCCAACGCATGCGGGCCGCCGGCCTGGACGGGATCGAGTTCGAAGCCTACGGCCACTTCATGGACGGGTTCTGGTCCCCCGCCACGAACAAGCGCTCCGACGACTATGGCGGGAGCCTCGACAACAGGCTGCGCTTCACCTTCCGGGTCCTGAGGGCGGTGCGCGAAGCGGTGGGTCCGGATTTCATCGTCGGGCTGCGCATGGCCGCCGACGAGGATTGGGACAAGGGCTTCAGCCGCGAGGAAGGCATCGAGATCGCCCGCCGCATGGTCGCCAGCGGCATGGTCGATTTCCTCAACATCATCCGCGGGCATATCGACAGCGACGTGGCGCTGCAGAAGATCATCCCGATCACCGGAATGCGCTCCGCGCCGCATCTGGACTTCGCAGGGGAGGTCAAGGCCGCGACCAAGTTCCCCGTCTTCCACGCCGCGCGCATCCCGGACGTGGCGACGGCCCGGCACGCGGTCGCCACCGGCAAGCTAGACATGGTCGGCATGACCCGCGCCCACATCGCGGACCCGCACATCGTGCGCAAGGTGATGGACGGCCGCGAGCACGAGATCCGCCCTTGCGTGGGCGCCACCTATTGCATCGACCGGATCTATGAGGGGCACGAGGCGCTCTGCATCCACAATCCCGCGACCGGCCGCGAGGCGACGATCCCGCACGTCATCGCGCCGACGACGGGTCCGCAACGGAAGGTGGTTGTGGTCGGGGCCGGGCCGGCAGGACTGGAGGCCGCGCGCGTCTCGGCCGAGCGGGGGCACGCGGTCGTGCTGTTCGAAGCCGCGCCGGAGCCGGGCGGGCAGATCCGGCTCCTCGCGCGCAGCAAGCGCCGAAGGGAGCTGATCGGGATCGTCGACTGGCGCATGGAGCAGCTGCAGCGGCTGGGCGTCGACTTGCGCTTCAACACGCTGGCCGAACCTGCCGACATCCTCGGCATGGAGCCGGACATCGTCCTCGTCGCCACCGGCGGCCTGCCGCAGGCGCCGGAGCTGGAGGGCGGCCACGACCTCGTCGTCAGCTCCTGGGACATCCTCTCCGGCGACGCCAAGATCGCCGAGGAGGTGCTGCTCTACGACGACAACGGCGCCCATCCCGGCATGCAGGCGGCCGAAATGATCGCCGACGCCGGCTCGGCCCTCGAAGTCGTGTCGCCGGAGCGCTTCTTCGCGCCTGAGGTTGGGGGACTCAACCATGTCTCCTACGCGCAGGCGTTCCATCACGCCGGGGTGCGGGTGACCATCAACAGCCGCGTCCTGGCCGTCCGCCGCGAAGGCAACAAGCTGGCCGCGATCGTCGGCTCGGACTATGGATCGCGCCATGAGACGCGGATCGTCGATCAGGTGGTGGTCGAGCACGGGACCCTGCCGCTCGACGAGCTTTACTTCGCCCTCAAGGAGCAGTCGGTCAATCGCGGCGAGGTGGATTACCGCGCCCTCATCGCCGGCCGGCCCCAGGAGCTCGTGCGCAACCCGGACGGCCGCTTCCGGTTGTTTCGGATCGGCGATGCGGTGGCCTCGCGCAACATCCACGCCGCGATCTATGATGGCTTGAGATTCTGCAAGGACTTCTGACCTCTCGCACCGACGAGAGGTGTGAGGGGGGGCGGCGCGGCCGCGCGGATGGAAATAGAGCCCGATACCTCCAGCTATCGCGAGCTGCTGGTCTTCCTGATCGCGGCCGGGCTGGTCGTTCCCTTCGCCCACCGGCTGCGCATAAGCCCCATCCTGACCTTCCTCGCGGTCGGCATCCTGATCGGCCCCTATGGCCTGGCCGCCTCGATCCCCGCGCTCGGCGCCGTGCTGATCACCAACGACGAGGGCGTGCGGTTCCTGGCCGAGCTGGGCGTGGTGTTCCTGCTGTTCACGATCGGCCTGGAGCTGTCGCCCAAGCGGCTCATCTCCATGCGCCACCTGGTCTTCGGACTGGGCGGGCTGCAGATCGCCGCGACCGCCGCGGCGATCGGCGGCATAGCCCTGATGTTCGGCAATCAGCTGCCGACCGCCATCATCCTCGGGCTGGCGCTGGCGCTGTCCTCGACCGCGATCGTCATGCAGATCCTCACGAGCCGCGGACGCCTGGGCAGCCGCCTCGGCCGCAGCAGCTTCGCCGTCCTGCTGATGCAGGACCTGGCCGTCATCCCGATCCTCTTCATCGCCGGCAGCCTGGCGGGCGAAGGCGAGGGTCCGTTGCTCCTGCAGCTCGGCAAGGCGGTCGGCATGGCGGTGCTCGTCATCGCCGCGATCCTCATTGCCGGGCGGCTCGTGCTCGGCCCGATCTTCCGCATGGCCGGGTCGACCCGCAGCCCGGAGATATTCATGGCTTCCGCCCTGCTGGTGATCGTGGCGACCGGCATGGCGACGGCGGCGGCGGGCCTCTCGGTGGCGCTCGGGGCCTTTCTCGCCGGGCTGCTCTTCTCGGACACCGAATATCGGCACGAGATTGAAGTCACGATGGCGCCGTTCCGAGGCCTGCTGCTCGGGATTTTTTTCATGTCCGTCGGGATGGGGATCAATCTTGGCGCGGTGGCCGCCGAGCCTCTATGGCTGCCGCTCTCGGTGCTCGGACTGCTGGTCGTCAAGACCGCCATCCTGATACCGCTCGCCCTCGCCTTCCGGCTGCCGGTCGCGATCGCCGTCGAGATGGGGCTTCTGCTCTCGCAAGGTGGCGAATTCGCCTTCGTGGTGTTCGGCTCGGCGCTACGGTCCGATCTCATCGAGCCCGGCGCCGGCGAGTTCTTCCTGGTGGTGACCGGCGTCTCCATGGCGCTCGCGCCTCTCGTCGCGCGCGGAGCGGAGCGGATCGGCCGCAGGCTGGAGCAGCGGCAGGTCGCCGGCCTGAACCCGGAAGAGCCTGGCCCGGATGCGCCGGTGATCATCGCGGGCTATGGACGGGTCGGCCAGATGCTGGCGGCCATGCTCGAGGCGCGTAGGCTTCCGTATCTGGCGATCGAGCGCGACATCGAGATCGTCCGGCAGAGGCGCCTCGACGGCCTGCCGGTCTTTTACGGCGACGCCAGTCGTCCGGATACTTTGCGCAGGATGGGCGTCACCAAGGCCGCGGCCTTGGTAGTCACCACCGACGACGGGCGCGCAGCCGAGCACATCGTCAGCGTCGCCCGGAAGGAGGCTCCAAACCTGTTCATCATTGCGCGCGGACGCGACGCCGATCACGCCAAGGGCTTGTTCGACCGCGGGGCGGACGAAGTCATTCCGGAGGCGATCGAAGCGGCGCTCCAGCTGGCGGAGACCCTTCTGCTCGCGGTCGGCCTTGATGCGGAGTCCGCCGCGCGGATCGTCGAGGAGCGTCGCAGGCTCGAACATTCGGGTCTGGAAGGGCGCGCCACGGTTCCATCCGCCCGGCCCGCTGCCAAGCACCGGTCCGGCTCCTGAGCGCAAAAGGAAACGCCCCGCTCGAATGAGCGGGGCGTCCGCGTCCGGCTAAGCCTCGGGATTACCGAGAGCTGTCGTCCCGACCGTTGGGCGAGCCGTCGGCGCCGCCATTGCCCCCACCGTTATTGCCCTTGCCGCCAGCTTGGCCGCTCCCGCCCGCATTGCCGCCATCCTGGCTTCCCCCTTGGCCACCACCCTGGCCCCCATTCCCATTATCATTGCCGTTGTCGCCGCCCTGGCCGCCGCCATTGCCGTTATCGCCACCCTGGCCGCCGCCAGTGCCGGTATCGCCGCCCTGGTCGCCGCCACTGCCGGTATCGCCGCCCTGGTCGCCGCCGGTGCCGGTATCGCCGCCCTGGTCA
>JAREAF010000318.1 GCA_029240475.1 Rhodospirillales bacterium
GGGTCGGGAGCCGAAGGTGGGCTCGGACTATATCCAAGAGTATCGGGAGCAGGGCTTCGCCGTCGTCCGGGGCCTGTTCCGGGCCGAGGAAGTCGCGGCCATGGCCGCGGCCTTCGACCGGGTCCGTTCGGAGGGCCTGCAGCACCGCGCCAGCTACCGGCACCAGAACGTCTTCTTCAGATTGGGAGAGGATGCGCGGCTCGGCCGCATTCTCCGGCTCGTCCAGTGGCCCTCCTATTTCGATCCCACGCTGGATGCCGTGCGCCTCGATTCAAGGATCCTCGATATCCTGGCGCCGCTCATCGGCACCGACCTGAAGCAGATCATCAACCAGATGCATTGGAAGCCGCCCGGCGCTGCGTCGGCGGAGTTCGCCTTTCACCAGGACATCCGGTTCCGGCGTCCGCGCGCGGCGTTTCGCGACCTCGCCGCCTCCTACGTCCAGACCGGCATCGCCATCGACCGGCACACTGCCCAATCCGGCTGCGTGAGGATGGTCCCCGGCAGCCACCGGCTGGGCGAACTCGCCCTGGGCGGATCGGGGCCGGTCCTCGATGCCCGCGCGAGCGAAGCGGAGCTGCGTGGAGCCGGGTTCAGCCCGGCCGACCTCGTCGATCTGGAGCTGGAGCCGGGGGACTTCGCTCTGTGGAACCTGCTGACCGTGCATGGCTCCGGCCCCAACCGCTCCTCCTCGGACCGGCGGCTCTATATCAACGGATATGTGGTCGCACAGAACGCCGACCGCGGGGTGCGGGCGTTTCGGAACGGGCGCCCGTGCCCGCTCGGCGAGCCGGTTCTAATTCACTACGAGGACCTGTATCGCCGCCCGGGACCGTTTTACGTGGATGCGGGCTAGGCCAGGACGTCTGGACGCGCCGCGACCCGGCCGCCGCAGCCTCGTTCGCTTGCTTGTCGGAAAAGCTGGAGCGGGTGAAGGGAATCGAACCCTCGTCGTAAGCTTGGGAAGCTTCTGCTCTACCATTGAGCTACACCCGCGCTCGGGGCCGATTCTTAGCAGAAGGCCGCGCCCGTCGTCCACCCCGTGCCGCCGCGCCGGCCGGATCGTCCAGAGGCCGGATGGTGAAGGCCTGAGCGGTCGTGAGCACTTCCTGCGGCCTTTGTCCAGTGCCCTACCCATGCAACCGGTGCATGCGGCCGCGGCGGTCCCTGCGCATTGATCAAGATTTTCTGCTGCGGCAGCTTCGAACGGGGGTGTGCGCCTGGCGGCGCAGGTGAGGATGGGGAAAAATATGGATGCCGAGCCGGGCGCGGCCGATCCAAGCATGGATCATGCGGGCGTGCGCGTGCCGCCGCCGGCGCTGTTCATCGGCGCCCTCCTGCTGGGCATCTTCCTGGAATGGGCCCTCCCCACCGGCATCTTGAGCAAACTGTCCGCAGGCGCACGCTTTGGCCTCGGCGCCGCGTTGATCGTGGCCGGAGTGGCTTTGATGGCTTCGGCCATGGGCCTGTTCCGCAGGGCCGGCACGGCCATTCCGCCGTGGGAGCCGACCACCGCGCTGGTGACCACCGGTCCTTACCGCTTCTCGCGCAACCCGATCTACCTCTCGGTGGTGATGGTCTATGTCGGGATCGCGCTGCTCTTCGCGGCGTGCTGGGCGCTGGTCCTGCTCGTCCCCGCGCTGATCATCCTGCATTACGCCGTCATCCGGCGCGAAGAGGCCTATCTCGATCGCCGCTTCGGCGAGACCTATCGCCAGTACCGGGCCCGCGTCCGCCGCTGGATCTGAGCCAGCGCCCGCCATCGCCTTTCGCGCGCCGCCCGGCGCGCAACGCATGACCCTCGCCTGGCGTCTTGCTGCCGGAGCGGAGGAGGGTGGTCATGGCATCTTGGCAGGGCGCGATCGGACTGGCCTGTGCGCTGGCGGCGGCGGGCTGCGCGGGACAGGGTCAGTTCCTCGGAGCCGAGAACCAGACCTTCACCACCTTGCCGCCGACCGCGGTCGTGGTGGTTTACAGCCCCGCCGGCGAGCGCGAACTCGGGCCTGAGCCCTGCGCCGGCCCGCGCGGGCTCGTTCCGCTCGGCTTCCTCTCCGGAGCGGGCGCGGTGCCGCCCGCGATCCGCGCGCTCGCGGAGAGCGGCGGCGAGCTCCTGATCTATGCCGACTGCTCGCTGGCGCGCGGCCATCGCAACGCGGCGGCGTTCGAGATCGTGCGGCCGGAGCCCTGCTTCGCGCGCGGGGCCGAGCCCGCGACCGGCTATGGCGAGATCAAGGCGTGCCGCCGGCTCGAGGACCTGAAGCGCCTCGTTCAGGAGGTGAAGCGCAATCTTCCGCCCGAGCGCATCTTCGTCGCAGGCTCGGGCGTCGGCGCGTGGGCGGCGCTGCTGGCCGCGCGCGATCCGTTCCGCAAGTTCAATGCCGCGATCGCCATCGATCCGGAGATCGCCGGCTCCGCGGTGCCGGGGAACGAGACCTGGACGGCGGCCGAGGCGCGTCATCGCGCATGGCTGGGCCCGGTCGAGGCGCTGCCGGCGCTGGTCATCGAAGATACAGCCGAAGATCCCGCCGCCGAAGCCCGCGCGATCCGCGCCTTCATCGATTGCCGCCTGAATAACCCCGCGTCGAGCTGCGCGGCGGCGGCGGCGGGGGAGAGCTGAGGGCTGTCCTATGCCTTCGAAAGGCGCTGCGTGACCTCGATCGCTGGCGGCGTGCGCAGCGTCTGATAGACCACGCAGTAGCGCTCGGTCAGCTTCTGCAGGCTCGCGAGCTTCTCCGCATCCGCATCGGTGTCGAGATCGAATGCGAGGCGGATGGACTTGAAGCCGACCGGCGCCGTCTTCTCCACGCCGAGCGTGCCGCGGAAGTCGAGATCGCCTTCCGCGGAGACCGTGCCGCCTCTCAGCTCGATGCCGAGCGCGGTCGCGACCGCCTTCACCGTCACGCCCGCGCAGGCGACCAGCGCCTCCAGCAGCATGTCGCCGGAGCAGGCGGCGATGCCGTCGCCGCCGGTCGCCGGATGCAGCCCCGCTTCGACGAGCGCGCGCCCGGTATCGACCTTGCACACGATGTTGGCGTCGTCGAGCGTGCCTTTGGCTTTCAGCGTGATCAGCGCCGCGCCCGCATCCTCGCGATAGCGGGCCTTCAACGGCGCCTGAAGCGCGCGCAGGCTTTCTGCATCCATGACACATGCCTCCTGGGGGCGAGGGGCGGATCTTGAAGGGCGCGGATGCTATGCACCGAAGGAGGTGGATGCAATATTTGTCTCCAATGCCGCTTGACAGGGGCGGGGCTCGCGCATAGCTTTCCTCGCACAGCGCCGATTTGAGCGACAGCTTGCGGGCGCTTTACAAATGCAGCTAAAGCGTTGGGCAAGTCCCGCCCAGCCACATGCTGCGGCGGGTTTTTTATTGGCCCGGCCGCTCGGACTTCGGAACGTCGAAGTCCCTCCGGCCCGGTATCCAAGAGAACGCCCGCCAGACTTGAACCGCTTCGGATGGAGCGGGGCGCGGGCGAGACCTTCTCTCTCCTCCGCTTCGGCAGCCGAAGCACTTGGAACCGGACGGAGGAGAAGACATGTCCATCACCAGACGCGCTCTGATCGCCGCCGCGGCGGCGGTGGCTTTCGGGGCCACCTTGCCGGCCGTGGCTGCCGAGAAGCCCAGCGCCATCAGCCTCGACTACGCCTATTACAACCCCGTGAGCCTGGTCCTGAAAAACAAGGGCTGGGTCGAGGAGGAGTTCGGCAAGGACGGCATCGACGTCCGTTGGGTGCTGAGCCTCGGCTCGAACAAGGCGCTCGAGTTCCTCTCGAGCAGCTCGGTCGATTTCGGCTCGACCGCGGGCGCCGCGGCGCTGCTCTCGCGCATCAACGGCAACCCGATCAAGTCGGTCTATATCTACTCCAAGCCCGAATGGACCGCGCTCGTCACGCAGACCGATTCGCCGATCCAGAAGGTCGAGGACCTCAAAGGCAAGCGCATCGCCGCCACGCGCGGCACCGATCCCTACATCTTCCTCTTGCGCGTGCTCGATCAGCATGGCTTGAGCGAGAAGGACGTGAAGATCGTCCTCCTGCAGCATCCGGACGGCAAGACCGCGTTGGAGCGCGGCGACGTCGATGTCTGGGCCGGCCTCGATCCGCACATGGCGCAGTCGGAGATCGAGGGCAAGTCGCGGCTCTTCTTCCGCAACGCCGACCTCAACACCTACGGCTTCCTCAATGTGCGCGAGGAGTTCGCCGCCGAGCACCCCGAGCTCGTCGAGCGCCTGATCCGCATCTATGAGCGCGGCCGGCAATGGGCGTTGGAGAACCCGCAGGAGCTCCAGCAGATACTCGCCAAGGAAGCGAAGCTGACGCCGGAAGTCGCCGCGCGGCAGCTGGAGCGGACCGATCTCGCGAATTCGAAGATCGGAGAGGTGCATCGCGAGGCGATCGTCGCCGCCGGCACGGTGCTGCAGACCGTCGGCATCGTCCCGTCCGAGGCCGACGTGCAGAAGGCCGCCGACGAGCTGATCGATCCCAGCTTCGGCGCCAAGCTCGCGCAGAACTGACGTGAATGGGAGGGAGGCCATGAGCAGCATCCAGGCCATCGGCAAGGTCAGGCTCGCCCTGGCCTCCCGCCCGGAGGCGTCGTCCTCGCCGCAGAGCCTCCCCACGCGGCGGGGACGAGCCTCCATCCCGCTCTCCTGGGCGCTGGGCCTCCTTCTCCCGGCGCTCGCGCTCT
>JAREAF010000319.1 GCA_029240475.1 Rhodospirillales bacterium
CGGATTACGAGAGCGAGCGGGCGGCCGAGCACGCCCCCCGCCGCGTTGATCTCCTCCATAGCAAGGTCGGCGCCGCGCTGTAGGGCCTCGCCGGCGGTGGCGTTGGGACCCGAGAAGGCAGCCGAGAGCCCGATCTTGATCGGCTCCGCCGCAGTTGCTCTACGTGCAAGTGCGGTACTTACGGCAGCCGCGCCCAGGATCTTCAATGCCGTGCGGCGCGAGGCGCTCGGGATACCCGCCAGATGGACTACGCTCATGGTGACCCTCCTCGTTGCTGCTCAGTGATGCCGCGGCCCGGCGGCTCGCGTTCATGCGTCGAGGTTTCGGCGAGGCGTCCGAGATAACCGCGGGCGACCTCGGGATTGGCGAGCAGCGCGTCGGATGTCCCGTCGAGGACTATCCGGCCATGCTCCAGGATATAAGCGCGGTCGGCAATCCGCAACGCGAGGTTCGCCATCTGCTCGACCAGGAGGACGGTGCGCCCGGCCCGCTTCAGGTCGCGGATGATGTCAAAGACCTGGCGCACGAGCAAAGGGGCAAGCCCCAGCGACGGCTCGTCCAGGAGAAGCAGGCGAGGCGAGGCCATGAGGCCGCGGGAGATGGCGAGCATCTGCTGCTGGCCGCCGCTGAGGCTGCCCGCGGGAGCGCTACGGCGCTCGCGCAGAATCGGAAAGCGATCGAGGTACTCCTCGGCTTGGGCGCGCATGCCCGCATCTCCGCCGACCTCGCGCCGCCGCCGATAGGCGCCGAGGAAAAGGTTGTCCATGACGGTCTGATCGCCGAACAGGCGCCGCCCCTCGGGCACGAGCGCGACGCCGCGCGCCACGATTCGGTGCGCCGGCTCCGCCGCGAGCTCCTGCCCTTCGAGGCGGATGCTACCTTCGACCGGCCGCAGGATCCCGGTGATGGCTTTGAGGCAGGTGCTCTTGCCAGCGCCATTGCTGCCGATGAGGGCGACGAGCTCGCCCGCGCCGACGGTCAGGCTCACGCCGCGCAGTGCCTCGATCGAGCCGTAGCGCACGCGCAGATCGCGGATTTCCAGCATCGCTTCGCCTCAGGCCGAGATCGGAGCGGCTATCGGAACGTCGATGTCCTCCGCCCCGAGATAGGCTTCGATAACGAGCGGGTTGGCCTGCACCTCCGCGGGGGCGCCCTCGGCGATCTTCTCGCCGTAGTCGAGCACGGTCACGCGGTTCGAGATGCCCATGACCAGGTCCATGTGATGCTCGACGAGAAGCACCGCTATGCCGCGCGCGCTGATCCGGGTAATGAGGCGGTCGAGGTCCTCGACCTCGGTCTGGTTTAAGCCCGCCGCCGGCTCGTCCATCGCGATCAGAATTGGACTCATGGCGAGCGCGCGCGCAATCTCGACGAGCCGCTGATGGCCGAAAGGCAGCGAATTCGCGCGGGCGTCGAGGTCGCCGCGGAAGCCCACAAAATCGAGCAGCTGCCGGGCGGCAGCGACGCGCTCGGCCTCCTCCCGCCGCAGCCGCGGCGTGACGAGCGCGCTGTCAAGCAGCCGCCCGACCGTCTGGCCGGGGAAGCCGATGAGCACGTTCTCCAGCACCGTCATCTCGCCGAAGAGCTGCGCCGTCTGGAACGTGCGTGCGATCCCGAGGCGTGCCACGGCATGGGGAGAAATCCCGGTGATGTCCCGCCTGCGCAGCCGGATGCGGCCTTCCGTCGGGCGGTAGTAGCCGCCGATCACGTTAAGAAGAACGGTCTTGCCGGCGCCGTTGGGCCCGATGAGGGCGTGGATGGTGCCCGGCTCGACGGCAAAGCCGACCCCGTTGAGAGCGCGGACGCCGCCGAATGACATCCGCACGCCTTCAAGCTCGAGGACGGGCCCGGATGTGTTAGCGCGGACGCTGGGGGCCGGCTGCGCTGTCGCGACCTCCGCGGCCGCGCCGATAGGAGCATAGGCGGGGCGTCTTCCCCAGTGCCGGAACAAGCTTCCCACGATGCCGAGCGGGAGCGCATAGAGGAAAGCCACGATCAGCGTCCCGTAGATGATCAGGCGGTAATCAATGAACCGCTGTAGCAGCTCGGGAAGGAAGACCATGACGGGGGCTGCGACGATGGGCCCGGCCAGGGTGCCCGCGCCGCCGAGGATCACGATGGTGAGAAAGAAGATCGAGGCTTCGAACTCGAAGGCCTCCGGGCTGATGAAGCCTTGGAAGAAGGCAAAGAGGTGCCCGCCCAGGCCAGCGAGAGCGGCGCTCAGGGTGCAGGCGATCGTCTTCACGCGCCGGGTGCTGAGCCCGACGGCTTCCGTCGCGATCGGGTTCTCCCGCACCGCCATGAAGGCGCGGCCCCAGGGCGAGCGCATGAGATTGCGCATGAGGAGCGTCGTCAGGGCAAGGATGAGGATGATCAGCACGAACTGTCGCTCGAGCGGCAAGCGCGTGCCGAAGATCTCCGGGCGCGGGATGTTGAGCACGCCCTGCGTGCCGCCCGTCACGTCCGACCATTCGACGAGGATGCTGGCGACAATGATCCCGAAGGCGATAGTCACCATCGCGAGATACGGGCCTTCGAGACGGAAGGACGGCACGGCAATCAGCACGCCGGCCACGCCCGCGAGCAGCATCGAGAAGGGCAGGGCCGACCAGAAGCCGAAGCCGAGCTTCGTCGCGAGGAGCGCGCCGCAATACGCCCCGATGGCGTAGAAGCCGGCGTGGCCGAGGGAGGTCTGCCCGGCATAGCCGGCAAGAAGGTTGAGGCCCTGCGCTACGATGGCGTAGATGCCCGCGAGCGCCAGCATTTGAGTGTAGTAGCGGCCGATGAGGCCGGGCAGCAACCATGCCGCGACGAGCGCGGCGGTGATGCCGATGAGCCACCAGCGGCCGGCGATCGCGCCCCGCATACTAGATCCTCCGCAGGCGCGTGCGGCCAAAGAGCCCGGCGGGACGCAGGAACAGCACCAGAATCACGAGGCCGAAGCCGAAAATCTCCTTGGCGGAGGACCCGAAATGGCCGCCGATGAGGTTCTCAACCACCCCATAGGCGAGCGCCGCGATGAGGATGCCGAGCGGGTGCTCGAGCCCGCCGACGATCGCGACCGCGAAGGCCTTTAGACCGATGAGGAAGCCCATATGGCTGCTGACCCCAATCAGCGGGCCGATGAGCACGCCGCCCACCGCCGCCAGCATGCTGCTTGCGGCGTAGGACAGCCCGATCATCCAGTCGACGTTGATGCCGACCGCGAGGGAGGCCTCGCGGTCGAAGGCGGTTGCCCGCAGGGCGCGCCCGAGCATGGTGCTGCCGTAGAACAGCCGCGCAGCGACGGCGATTGCGAGGACAACCACCGGGATCAAAAGCTCGAGCGGATAGATGCCGGCCCCCCCGACCATCACCGGGTCCTGCGCCAGCTCGTTCGGCAGGCCGCGCGGCGATTTGCCGAAGATCAGCTGCGCCACGTTCTCGACGATGATGCCGACCGCAAGCGTGCTCATCACCCACGCCATCGACCCGCGGCGGACGAAAGGACGCACGGCGAAGCGTTCCAGGGCAAGGCCGAACACGCCGAGGAGGAGGATCGACACGAGCGTGGCCGGCAGCGTCGGCCAGTTGAAATCGACGACAAGGATTAGCGTGATCACGGCTCCGAGCATCATCGCCGAGCCCTGCGCGAAGTTGAGCGTCCGGCTCGTGATGAAGGTGAGGTGGTAGCCGAGCGCGACGAGGCTGTAGACGCAGCCGAGCGCAAGCCCGCTCAGGACTAGCTGGAACATCAGAGCGCCGTGCCTTTGCTCACCGCCCGCTCAGCTGTCGAGCACGGCGACGGCGCGGATCGGGCATCCAGTGCCGCCGGCGAGCTTCAGCGGCAGTCCGATGTAAAGGAAGCGCTTGCCGACCACGCGCTCGAGATTCGCGAGGTTCTCGGTATTGAGGATACCGCGGTCGCGGCAGGTGCGGTGGGCGGGGAAGGCTGGCTCCGCGTCGAAGGGCATCGCCAGGCAGTTGTCGATGCTCGCGCATTCGCAGCCGATGTTGACCACACCCTGGTCAGCAAGCCACTGGGCCGCGTCCCAGTCGAGCCCGGCGAACTCATGCAGCCAATTCGGCTCGTGCTGGCGCGCGTAGTAGTCCTGCCAGTAGAGGAAAGTGTCGCCCTTCTGGACCTGCAGGCTGGCTTTGGCGATCCCGCTCTTAAGGTCGTCGACGGTGATGAAGGTCCCTGGTTTTACATGCGACACGTCAATGCACACAGCGTCGGTCATGAACATGTCGAGCGGCAGCTCCGAGAGGCAGGGCGCCTCGGGCCGAGGGTCATAGTGACAGAGCGCGTCCACATGCGTACCGACATGCTCACCGATGAGGAAGTCACGGATGTGAAAGGAGATGTCGGCGTGCTGCCACTTGCCCCGGGTGCCTTCGTGGGTGAGCCGGTCCCAGAAAGCGGGCACCTGGTTCACGTGCGGGTTCGCTACTGGCATCATGTGCGCGATCTCGCGGCTTAGATCGATTAAGTGACGTGCCATGGGCTGCCTCGCTGCCTTCTGGATCAGTGGCCGGTCTTGCCAAGATAGGCCTCGATCACGCGTGGATTGGCGCTGACCTCCTCGCGCGTGCCGCTGAGCGCAACACGGCCTGCCTCAAGGACGTAGGCGCGGTCGCAGATGCCGAGGCCGGCCCAGGCCATCTGCTCCACGAGCAGAATGGTGAGGCCCCGCG
>JAREAF010000320.1 GCA_029240475.1 Rhodospirillales bacterium
TCGGCGATGATTCCGAGCGTGCCTTCCGAGCCCACGAACAGACGCGTGAGGTCGTAGCCGGCCGCCGATTTGCGCGCGCGCCCGCCGGTCTTGATGATGCGCCCGTCCGCCAGCACCACCGTCAGGCCGAGCACATTCTCGCGCATGGTGCCGTAGCGCACCGCGTTTGTGCCGGAGGCGCGGGTCGCGGTCATGCCGCCGATCGAGGCGTCGGCCCCGGGATCGACGGGGAAGAAGAGGCCGGCATCCTTGATCGCGGCGTTGAGCTGCTTGCGCGTGACGCCCGCCTCCACCCGCACGTCGAGATCCTCGGCATTGACCTCGAGGATGCGGTTCATGCGGGTCATGTCGACGGTGATGCCGCCCGAAAGCGCCGCGACATGGCCTTCGAGCGAGGTGCCGGCGCCGAAGGGGATGATCGGCGCGCGGTGCTCGCGGGCGATGCCGACGATCACGGCGACCTCCTCGACGCTCTCGGGGAAGACCACCGCGTCGGGCGGAGAGGCCGCGTGATAGCTCTCGTCGCGCCCGTGGCTCTCCAGCACCGCCGCGGCGGTCGAGACCCACTCGCCGAACCGCGCCTTGAGCGCGTCGAGGCAGGCGGAGGATGTCCGTTTCAGCGCCTCAGCCTTAGCCATAGCCGCCTCCACCCGGGGTCTCGATCACGAACACATCGCCCGGCGCCATCTCGGCCTTGCCGGTCGCGGCAAGCTCCTCGATGCGCCCGTCCTTGCGTTCAATATAGGTCCGGCCCGGCGCGCCCGCCTCCCCGCCCATCAAGCCGAACGGCGGCACGCGGCGGCGGTTCGCCAGGATCGCCGCAGTCATGGGCTCGCGGAAGCGGATGCGCCGCACCACGCCGTCGCCGCCGCGGTGCCGGCCCTTGCCGCCGCTGCCGCGCCGGATGCGGAACTCCTCGACCAGCACCGGGAAGCGCCATTCCAGCACCTCGGCGTCGGTCAGGCGCGAGTTGGTCATGTGCGTGTGCACCGCGTCGGTGCCGTCGAAATCCGGCCCCGCGCCCGAGCCGCCGCAGATGGTCTCGTAATATTGGTGCCGCTCATTGCCGAAGGTGAAATTGTTCATCGTGCCCTGCGCCGCCGCCATGGCGCCCAAGGCGCCGTAGAGCGCGTCGGTGATCGCCTGCGAGGTCTCGACATTGCCGGCGACCACCGCCGCCGGATAGCGCGGCCGCAGCATGGAGCCCTCCGGGATCACGATCCGGAGCGGCTTGAGGCATCCCTCGTTCATCGGGATCTCATCATCGACGAGCGTTCGAAAGACGTAGAGCACCGCGGCGCGGCAGACGGCGGAGGGCGCGTTGAAGTTGGTCGGCTGCTGATCGCTGGTGCCGGTGAAGTCGATCGCGGCCTCCTGCCGCTCCGGATCGATTGAGACGGCGACGCGGATAACCGAGCCGTCGTCCATCTCGCACTCGAAGCGGCCGGTCTTCAGCACGCCGATGACGCGGCGCACCTCCGCCTCGGCATTGTCCTGGACGTGACGCATATAGGCCTGGACGGTGTCGAGGCCGAACTCCGCCACCATCTTGCGCAGCTCCTTCACGCCCTTCTCGTTGGCCGCGACCTGCGCTCGAAGATCGGCGATGTTCTGAGCGATGTTGCGGGCGGGATACGGGCCGGAGCCGAGGATCGCGGCAATCTCCGCCTCGAGGAACCGACCCTGGCTCACCAGCGGCACCGCATCGAGCAGCACACCCTCCTCCTCGACGCTGCGGCTGTCGGGGGGCATCGAGCCCGGAGTGATGCCGCCGACATCGGCATGGTGCCCGCGGCTCGCCACATAGAAGAGCAGCGCACGCCCATCCTCGGAGAAGACCGGCGTCACCACCGTGATGTCCGGCAGATGCGTGCCGCCATTGTAGGGCGCATTCAGCACGTAGGTGTCGCCGGGCCGCATGCGCTCCCAATGCAGGCGGATCACCGTGGTCACGCTCTCGCCCATGGAGCCCAGATGCACCGGCATGTGCGGGGCGTTGGCGATGAGGCCCCCTGAGCCGTCGAACAGCGCGCAGGAGAAATCCAGCCGCTCCTTGATGTTCACCGAATAGGCGGTGTTGGCGAGCGTGACGCCCATCTGCTCTGCGATCGCCATGAAAAGATTGTTGAAAACCTCCAGCATGACCGGATCGACGGCGGTGCCGATCTTGGACCGCCGCTCGGCGGGCACCGCGCGCGTGAGGAGGAGGTGATCGAGCGCCGTCACCTCCGCCTGCCAGCCGGGCTCGATCACGGTCGTGGCGTTGTCCTCGACGATCACCGCCGGACCCATGATGCGATCGCCGGGCCGCAGCTCCGCGCGACGGTAGAATTGCGCCTCGCGGGCCGACCCGCCGGTGAAGATGGAGCGGGTCGCAGCGGGCCTCAGCGGACCGTCGCGCTTTGGCTGCTCCGCAACCTGCTCGGAAACCGGCTCGCCCGCGCCGATCGCCTCGGCGGCGACCGATTCCACGATCAGCGCCTTGCCGGGCATGGTGAAGCCGTAGCGCTGGCGGTAGAGCTCGGCGAAAGCGGCCTGCATCTCCTCCAGCGTGCCGAACGGCACCGGGAGCGGGCTGTCGGTGCCCTGATATTTGAGAGCGACCCGTCGCAGCACCGAGATCCGCTCGCGCGGCACGGCCTGCGCGCCGACCTCCGCCGATGCGGACTCCGCCAGCCGGTCGAGGCGCTCCGAGAGCCCATCCATGGCGCCCCCCGCCAGCGCCGCCTCGACGGCCTCCTCGCGGATGGCGCGGATATCGGCGAGGCCCATGCCATAGGCCGAGAGCACGCCCGCCAGCGGGTGGAGCAGGATGCGCGTGATGCCGAGCGCGTCGGCAACGAGGCAGGCATGCTGCCCGCCAGCGCCGCCGAAGCAGCAGAGCGTGTAGCGCGTCACGTCATAGCCGCGCTGCACGGAGATGTGCTTGATCGCGCTCGCCATGTTCTGCACGGCGATAGTGAGGAAGCCCTCCGCAACCTCCTCCGCCGAGCGGAGCATGCCCGTGGCGTCGGAGACCTGCTCGGCAAGCGCGGCGAAGCGGTCGCGGACCAGCTCGGCATCGAGCGGCAGGTCCTGACGCCGCCCGAAGATCGCAGGGAAGAAGTCCGGCTGCAGCTTGCCGACCATGACGTTGCAGTCGGTCACCGTCAGCGGCCCGCCGCGCCGATAGCAGGCGGGGCCCGGATCGGCGCCGGCCGACTGCGGGCCGACGCGGAACCGCGCTCCATCGAAGCCCAGGATCGAGCCGCCACCCGCGGCCACGGTGTGGATGCGCAGCATCGGCGCGCGCATGCGCACGCCCGCGACCTCGGTCTCGAAGGCGCGCTCGAACTCGCCGTCGTAATGCATGACGTCGGTCGAGGTGCCGCCCATGTCGAAGCCGATCAGCCGCTCGAACCCGGCCATGCGGCCGACGGACACCGCCCCGACCACCCCGCCGGCCGGGCCGGAGAGGATGCTGTCCTTGCCCCGGAAATTGCCGGCCTCGGTCAGCCCGCCGTTCGATTGCATGAAGAAGAGGCGCGTGCCGCCGAGCGCGTCCGCCACCTGGTCCACATAGCGCCGGAGGATCGGCGAGAGATAGGCGTCGACCACGGTCGTGTCGCCGCGCGGCACCATCCGCATCAGCGGCGCGACCTCGTGCGAGACCGAGACCTGCGTGAAGCCGATCTCGCGGGCCAGCGCCGCCAGCCGGCGCTCATGCTCGACATGCCGGTAGCCGTGCAGCAGCACGATCGCGACTGCGCGGATGCCGTTCTCGTAGGCCTCGAAGAGCGCCCCGCGCGCCCCGACAAGGTCGATCGGGCGCAGCACCTCGCCTTCGGCCGTGACGCGCTCGTCGATCTCGACCACGCGCTCATAGAGCATCTGCGGCAGCACGATCTGCCGCGCGAAGATCTTCGGCCGCGCCTGCGTGCCGATCCGCAAGGCGTCGGCAAAGCCTTTGGTGATGGCGAGCAGCGTGCGGTCCCCCTTGCGCTCCAGAAGCGCGTTGGTCGCGACCGTGGTTCCCATCTTGACGGCCTGGATGCGCACGGACGGGATCGGCGCCTCGGCGGCGAGGCCCAAGAGATCGCGGATGCCCTGCACGGCGGCATCGCGGTAATGTTCAGGGTTCTGCGAGAGCAGCTTCCTCGTGTGCAGACGGCCGGCGGCGTCCCGCCCCACTACATCGGTGAAGGTGCCGCCGCGATCGATCCAGAACTGCCAGCCTGCGGCGGTCGCGCCCATGTGGGGACCGTAGCACGGGCGGCGTCTGCACTGTACAAGAGCGGCTGCGCAGGGCTCCTTCCGCGCCGCCCTCCTAGCTCAGAGCGGCAGCGCGACACCGACCGACATGAAGGGACCGCTGAAGCTGCTGTCGCCGTCCTTGCTGTCCGGCAGGAACAGCGTGTTGTTCGCATCCTCGAAGCGATCGAACCGCCAGCCTGCGCTGATCCGCCCTTCGAGTCCGCCGAGCTCGAGCTCGTACCCCACGCCAAGGCGCGCGCCGAGATGCCAG
>JAREAF010000321.1 GCA_029240475.1 Rhodospirillales bacterium
CCAGTGGGCGGCGACGCCGAGCTCGGCGATCTCGTGCATCTCCCTGGTGCGGATCTGCACCTCGATGCGCTGGCGCTCCGGCCCGATCACGGTCGTGTGGAGCGAGCGGTAGTTGTTGGGCTTGGGCGTGGAGATATAGTCCTTGAACCGGCCCGGAACGACCGGATAGCGGCTGTGCAGCACGCCGAGCGCCTGGTAGCAATGCTCGACGCTCTCCACCACGACGCGGAAGGCCATGATGTCGGAGAGCTGCTCGAACCCGACATTCTTGCGCTGCATCTTGCGCCAGATCGAATAGGGCGTCTTCTCGCGCCCCGAGACCGCGGCGGTGAGGCCCGATTCCGCCAGCTTCGACTTCAGCTCGGACAAGACCCGCCCGACCAGGTCGTTGCCCTTCTCGCGCAGGAACTCCAGGCGCTTGACGACGGACTCGCGCGCCTCGGGATTGAGCTCGGAGAAGGCAAGGTCCTCCAGCTCGTCCTTCATCCGCTGCATGCCCATCCGCTCGGCGAGCGGGGCATAGATCTCCAAGGTCTCCAGCGCGATGCGCTTGCGCTTCTCGGGATCGCGGATGAAGCGGAGGGTCTGCATGTTGTGCAGCCGGTCGGCCAGCTTGACCAGCAGCACGCGGATGTCGTTGGACATCGCCAGCACCAGCTTGCGGAAATTCTCCGCATGCTTGGTGTGGTCGGACTGCAGCTCGATGCGCGAGAGCTTGGTGACCCCGTCGACCAGCTTGCCGATCTCGGGGCCGAACATCCGCTCGATCTCCTCGAGCGTGGCGGCGGTATCCTCGACGGTATCGTGCAACAGGCCGGTCGCGACCGAAGCCGTGTCCAGCTTCATGTCGGTGAGGATGCCGGCGACCCCAAGCGGGTGCGAGAAATAGGGGTCGCCCGAGGCGCGCTTCTGGGCGCCGTGCGCCCTCATGGAGAAGACGTAGGCGCGGTTGAGCAGATCCTCGTCCGCACCGGGATCGTAGGCCCTAACCCGCTCGACCAGCTCGAACTGCCGGATCACCGAAAGACGCTCCCCGAGCCGGGCCGCCTCGACGGGCCGCTCGCCCCCGCCGGACCGGACGGACTAGCGGGGGTGTATCCCTCTCTACCCCTCGTCTCCAAGCGGCTCGACGTCGCCCATCTCGAAGACGTCGGGCCCATCCTCCTCGACCTCGTCCTCGATCTCCTCCTCGCCCTCGGTGTCGACGGCGTCGGCTTCTCTCGCTTCGGAGGACGCGGCCTGCTCGGCGATCCCGGCGAACTCGCCCTCGATCGCGCCGAAGGTGGCCTCCTCCTCCGGCTCATCGACCTCCACATGCTTCTGGAGGGCCTGGATCAGGGTATTGTTCAGATGCGGCAGGTCGATGGCGGCGTCTGCGATCTCGCGCAGCGCGACCACCGGGTTCTTGTCGTTGTCGCGATCGACGGCCAGGGGCGCGCCGGAATGGATGTCGCGCGCCCGCCGGGCCGCAAGCATGACCAGATCGAACCGATTGGGAACCTTAAGAACGCAATCCTCTACCGTAACGCGCGCCATCGCCGCTCTCTTCCAATCAACATTAATGGGTGACTTTTCAATATAGTGGGCCGAGTTGCTGGGCGCAAGAAACAGCCGGCCCAGCCTGGCGGGCCCAGTGCCGCCCGCCAGCCACCCGCCTGCCCTGCCGTTTTTCTACTCCACCGTGACCGATTTGGCCAGATTGCGAGGCTGGTCGACGTCCGTGCCCTTGGCGACCGCCGCGTAATAGGCCAGGAGCTGGACCGGGACGGCGTAGAGGATCGGCGCGGCGAAGGGGTGGACGGCCGGCACCGCCAGCCGGGCCACCGCCTTGGCCCCGGCCCGCTTCAGCCCGGCCTCATCGGAGATCAGGATCACCTGCGCGCCGCGGGCGATCGCCTCCTGGACGTTGGAGGCGGTCTTCTCGAACAGCTCGCCCGAGGGCGCCACCACGATCACGGGCACCGCGTCGTCGATGAGGGCGATCGGCCCGTGCTTCATCTCGCCGGCGGCATAGCCCTCAGCATGGATGTAGGACAGCTCCTTCAGCTTCAGCGCGCCCTCCAGCGCGATCGGATAGGCCGTGCCGCGGCCCAGATAGAGCACGTCGCGCGCCTGCGCGACCCGCTCGGCCACGACCCGCACCTCCTCAGCCCGGTCCAGCACCTGCGCCACCAGGCCGGGCGTCTCGGTCAGGGCCGCGACCAGCCGCGCCTCCTCCTCCGCCGGGATCGCGCCGCGGGCGCGCGCGGCGCTGATGGCCAGGCACGCCAGCACCATGAGCTGGGTCGTTGTGGCCTTGGTCGAGGCCACGCCGATCTCCGGCCCGGCGAGGGTCCGCACCGACAGGTCCGACTCCCGCGCCATCGCGCTCTCGGGCACGTTCACGACCGAGAGGATGTGCTGCTTGCAGGATCGGGCATAAGCGAGCGCGGCCAGCGTGTCGATGGTTTCGCCCGACTGTGAAACGAACAGCGCCGCCCCGCCCTGCGGCAACGGGCCTTCGCGATATCGGAACTCCGAGCCGATGTCGATCTCGACCGGCAGCTTGGCAAGCCGCTCGAACCAGTATTTGGCGACCATCCCGGCGTAGTAGGCCGTGCCGCAGCCGACGATGGTGAGCTTGGGCAGCGTGCGCCAGTCGAACGGCATCGGCGGCAGGGCGACGGTCCGGCTGAGCGGATTGACGTAGGCCTGCAGCGTGTCGCCGAGCACGCCCGGCTGCTCCCAGATCTCCTTCTCCATGAAGTGCCGGTGGTTGCCCTTGCCGATCAGCGCGCCGGAGAGGGCGGTCTGCCGGATCTGGCGCTGGGCGATTGCGCCGGAGCGGTCGCGGATGGTGGCGCCTCCATGGGTCACCACGGCCCAGTCGTCCTCCTCGAGATAGCAGATGCGCTGCGTCAGCGGCGCGAGCGCGAGCGCGTCGGAGCCCAGATACATCTCGCCGTCGCCGTAACCGACCGCGAGCGGGCTGCCCCGCCGCGCGCCGATCATGAGGTCGTACCGGCCGGCGAAGAGGATCGCGAGCGCAAAGGCGCCGGTCAGCCGCGGCAGCACGGCCGCGACCGCCTCCTCGGGCGTCTTCTGCCGGTTCAGCTCGCGGGTGAGAAGGTGGGCGACCACCTCGGTGTCCGTCTCCGTTTCGAACCGGACCCCCTCCAGCTCGGCGCGCAGCTCCTGGAAATTCTCGATGATGCCGTTATGGACCAGCGCCACGCGGTCGGTCGCGTGCGGATGGGCGTTGGTCAGGGTGGGCGCGCCATGCGTCGCCCAGCGGGTGTGGCCGATGCCGATCGTCCCCGGCAGCGGGACCCTGGCCAGCTCCGCCTCCAGCCGCGCGATCTTTCCCTCCGCGCGGCGCCGGTCGATGCGGCCGTTGACCAGGGTGGCCATGCCGGCGGAATCGTAGCCGCGGTATTCCAGCCGCTTCAGCCCATCGAGCAGCAGCGGCGCCACCGGCCGCTTGCCGAGAATGCCGATGATCCCGCACATCAGAGCTTGCTCCCTGCTTTGCCGTGGGACTTGGCCTTGCCCTTGCGTTTGCGTTCGCGGAACAGCCTGGCCCAGCCGGGACGTTCCTCCTGCCGTCCCCGCGCAAGAGCGAGCGCGTCCGGCGCCACGTCCCGCGTGATGACGCTGCCCGCGGCCACGATGGCTCCCGCCCCGACCCGCACCGGCGCGACCAGCGCCGTGTTCGAGCCCACAAAGGCGCCCTCGCCGATCTCGGTCACGGCCTTGTCGAAGCCATCATAGTTGCAGGTGATGGTGCCGGCCCCGACATTCGCGCCGGCGCCGATTTCGGCATCCCCCAGATAGGTCAGGTGGTTGGCCTTCGCGCCCGGCCCGAGCCGCGCCTTCTTCACCTCGACGAAATTGCCGATCCGCGCCCCCGCGCCGAGCTCCGCGCCCGGACGCAGCCGCGCGAACGGCCCGACGCTGGCGCCCTTCCCGATCGCCGCCCCGGAGATGTGGCTGAAGGCGTGGATGACCGCGCCCTCCTCCACCGTCACGCCCGGCCCGAAGATGACGTTCGGCTCGACGAGCACTCCGGGCGCAAGGCGTGTGTCGGCGCTGAGCCAGACCGTCTCGGGCGCGGTCATGCACACCCCGGCATCCATCCAGAGGCGGCGCAGCTTCGCTTGCAAGGCCGCCTCGGCCTGGGCCAGCTCGGCTTGCGAATTGACGCCCGTCACCTCATCGGCCGAGGCCTCGACCGCAGCGACCCGATGGCCCGCTTGGCGGGCTAGGGCAACGATGTCGGTGAGGTAGTACTCGCCCTTGGCGTTGGCGTTGCCGATCCGCCCCAGAAGCGGCCAGAGCCGGGCGGAGGAGACGGCCATCATCCCGGCATTGCAAAGCCCGATGGCGCGGGTCGCCGCATCGGCATCTCGATGCTCGACCACGGCCGCGACCGTGCCCTCGACATCGAGGAGCACGCGCCCATATCCGGCGGGGTCGGCCGGACGAAAGGTCAGCACCGCAACCGCCGCCTCCGGTGGCCCGTGCAGCGCCGCCTGCAGCTGACGCAGGGTCTCGCTCCCGATCAGGGGGGTGTCCGCGTAGAGGATGAGGACGTCGCCCAGGAAGCCCTCGAGCTGCCCCCGCGCGGCGAGCACCGCATGTCCGGTTCCGAGCGGCGGGTCCTGGATGGCAACGGGCCGGGGCGCCACGAAC
>JAREAF010000322.1 GCA_029240475.1 Rhodospirillales bacterium
TGAGCCGCGTCGCGTCCTCGTAATCGCCGCCGCGGATGCGCTCGCGGCCGAGCACCGCGCGAATCTGCGTCTCGAAATCGGCGTAGGTCTGCGTCGCCGCCCAGATAACGAAGAAGAGATGCTGCGGCTCGACCGGGCGCATGAGGCCGCGCCGGACCCAGCCCTCGATCACCTTGCCCTTGGCCTCGACCCAGGCGCGGACCTGATTGCGCAGATAGTCCCCGCTATGCGGCGCGCCGTGCAGGATCTCGTTGGCGAAGACCTTGGACGCATAGGGGCGCCGGCGCGAGGCCTCGACCTTGGCGGCGATGTAGGAGGAGAAGGCCTCGGAAGGATCGGCCTCGGGGCGGATCTGCTCGCCGCTCTCCAGCCACTCCTCGAGGATGCGCTCGATCAGGCGGCGGTAGAGCGCCTCCTTCGTGCGGAAATAGTAATGGAGATTGGCCTTGGGCAGGCCGGCCCGCTCCGCGATCGCCGCGGTGGTCGCGCCCGAATAGCCGGTCTCGGCGAAGACCTCCTCCGCCGCGGCGAGGATGCGCGCCTCCGCGTTCCGGCGCTTGGCGCCCACCGGCCGGTCCTCCGTTCGCAGCTCGGGGGCTTCCGCCAAGATCGGCTCCTGCTCCGTTGGGGAAAGTTGACCAATTGGTCAATTTTCGCATAGGCTGATGGCAAGAGCAAAGAAGCTAACGGCGCCCCCAGCCGGCCGCAAGGAGAGGCAATGTCCAGGAAGATGACGACGGGACCCGCGCCCGACATCGCCGCCGGCCGGCTTCCGGCCGAAGCCTATCTCGCGAATTTCGAGGCCGATGCCAAGGAGCCGCTCGACGTCAGCCAAGCGGTGGTCGAGGCCAGCCGCTGCTATTTCTGCTACGACGCGCCCTGCATCGAGGCCTGCCCGACCGGCATCGACATCCCGAACTTCATCCGCAAGATTCAGACCGGCAACCTCAAAGGGTCGGCGACGACGATCCTCGAGCAGAACATCTTCGGCGGGGCATGCGCGCGCGTCTGCCCCACCGAGGTGCTGTGCGAGCGCGCCTGCGTGCGCAACCTCGCCGAGGACAAGCCGGTCGCGATCGGGCTCTTGCAGCGCTACGCGACGGACTTCCTGTTCGAACGCGGGATCCAGCCCTTCCAGCGCGCGCCGCGCACCGGCAAGCGCATCGCCGTCGTGGGCGGCGGGCCGGCGGGCCTCTCCTGCGCGCATCGGCTCGCCATGCTGGGCCATGACGTGACCGTGTTCGAGGCTCGGCCCAAGCTCGGCGGTCTCAACGAATACGGCATCGCGGCCTACAAGGTGCCGCAGGACTTCGCGCAAACCGAGGTCGAGTTCGTGCTCTCGATCGGCGGGATCGAGGCGCGCACCGGCGTGGCGCTTGGTCGCGACATGAGCTTGGCGCAACTGCGCCAGGATTTCGATGCGGTGTTCCTCGGCATCGGCTTGGCCGGCGTGAACGCGTTGCAGGCCGAAGGCGAGGGGCTCCAGGGCGTCATTGACGCGGTCGCCTACATCGCCGAGCTCCGGCAGGCGAAGGACAAGGCGCGTCTGCCGGTCGGCCGGCGCGTGGTGGTGATCGGCGGCGGCAACACCGCCATCGACATCGCCGTGCAGACCAAGCGCCTCGGCGCCGAGGACGTGACCATCGTCTACCGGCGCGGGCCCGAGCATATGGGCGCGACCTGGCACGAGCAGGAATTCGCGCAGGTCAACGGCGTAAAGATCAAGCATTGGGCGCGCCCCGTGCGCGTCATCGGCGAGAACGGGCGCGCCACCCAGGCCGAGTTCGAATACACGGCGCTGGATGCCGGCGGGCGGCTCGTCGGCACCAACAGCGGCTTCGTCATTCCGGCCGATCAGGTCTTCAAGGCGATCGGTCAGACCTTCATCGCCGATCCGGTGCTGGCCGGCGCGGCCGAGCCCTTGGAGATCCGCAACGGGCGCATCCTCGTCGACCAAGCGCGCGCGACCTCCCTGCCGGGAGTCTATGCGGGCGGCGACTGCGTCTCGGGCGTGGATCTCACCGTCGCGGCCGTCGAGGACGGCAAGATCGCGGCCCATTCCATCGATCGTTTTCTGCGCGGGCTGCAGGCGGCCGCCTGAAGCCCAGCAACCGGGGAGGGACCCCATGGCCGATCTCAGATCGAACTTCGTCGGGATCAAGTCGCCGAACCCGTTCTGGCTGGCGTCGGCGCCGCCGACCGACAAGGAATACAACGTGGTCCGCGCCTTCAAGGCGGGCTGGGGCGGCGTGGTCTGGAAGACGCTCGGCGAGGACCCGCCGGTGGTGAACAGCTCCTCGCGCTACGGCGCGATCCATTACGGGCCCGACCGGATGATCGGCTTCAACAATATCGAGCTGATCTCCGACCGGCCGCTCGAGATCAATCTGCGCGAGATCAAGCAGGTCAAGCGCGATTGGCCGGACCGTGCCATGGTGGTCTCGCTGATGGTGCCCTGCGAGGAGACGAGCTGGAAGAGCATCCTCGCGCGCGTCGAGGAGACGGGGGCCGACGCCGTCGAGCTGAATTTCGGCTGCCCGCACGGCATGTCAGAGCGCGGCATGGGCTCGGCGGTGGGGCAGGTGCCCGAATATGTCGAGATGGTCGCACGCTGGTGCAAGGCGCACACCCGCATGCCGGTGCTGGTGAAGCTGACGCCGAACGTCACAAGCATCCTCGGCCCCGCGCGCGCCGCGGCCGCGGGCGGCGCGGACGGCGTCTCGCTCATCAACACCATCAACTCGATCACCGGCGTCGATCTCGACGAGATGGCCCCGCAGCCGACCGTGGACGGCAAGGGTACGCATGGCGGCTATTGCGGCCCGGCGGTCAAGCCGATCGCGCTGCACATGGTCGCCGAGATCGCGCGCGATCCGAAGACGCGCGGCCTGCCGATCTCCGGCATCGGCGGCATCGCCACCTGGCGCGACGCGGCCGAGTTCATGGCCTTGGGCGCAGGGACGGTGCAGGTCTGCACCGCCGCCATGCATTACGGCTTCAAGATCGTCGACGACATGATCGACGGACTTTCGAACTGGATGGACGAGAAGGGCTATGCGAGCCTCGACCAGCTGGTCGGCCGCGCGGTCCCGAACGTCACCGACTGGCAGTATCTCAACCTCAACTACAAGATCGTCGCGCGCATCGATCCCGAGCTCTGCATCACCTGCGGGCTCTGCCACATCGCCTGCGAGGACACCGCGCACCAGGCGATCGCCGCCCTGAAGAACGAGGGCAAGCGCCGGTACGAGGTGATTGACGCCGAATGCGTCGGCTGTAACCTCTGCATGCATGTCTGCCCGGTGCCGGGCTGCATCACCATGATGAAGTACGGCGAGAGCGAGCCGTATCTGAACTGGACGCAGCATCCGGCCAACCCAATGCGCAAGGCGGCCGAATAAGCGTTGGACGGCGAGGGAAGGGCTCAACCTTCCTCGATGAGAACGGGAGCGAAGTTCGAGATGACGACCAACATCCGCATCGATGGCGACCGGCTGTGGGCGAGCCTCATGGAGCTGGCTCAGATCGGCGCGACCGAGAAGGGCGGCGTCTGCCGCCTGGCGCTGACCGATCTCGACCGCCAGGCGCGGGACCTGTTCCGCCAATGGTGCGAGGCGGCGGGCTGCACCGTCACCGTCGACAAGATGGGCAACATGTTCGCCCGTCGCCCCGGCAAGGACAATTCGCTCCCGCCCGTCATGACCGGCAGCCATATCGATACGCAGCCGACCGGCGGCAAGTTCGATGGCGCTTACGGCATCATGGCGGGCCTCGAGGTCATGCGCACGCTCAACGACTTCAATTACGAGACCCAGCGGCCGGTGGAGGTCGCGGTCTGGACCAACGAGGAGGGCTCGCGCTTCGCGCCCGCCATGGTCGCGTCGGGCGTCTTCGCCGGCGTGTTCGATCTCGATTACGGCCTCTCGCGCAAGGACACCGACGGCAGGAGCATGGGCGAGGAGCTGGCCCGCATCGGCTATGCCGGGCCGGAACCGGTCGGCGGCCGCAAGGTCGCGGCCTTCTTCGAGGCGCATATCGAGCAGGGGCCGATCCTCGAGGCCGAGAAGAAGACCATCGGCGTCGTCGCCGGCGCGCAAGGGCAGCGGTGGTACGAGGTGGTGCTGACGGGGCAGGAGGCGCATGCCGGCCCGACCCCGATGCGCCGGCGCAAGGACGCGCTGGTCGGCGCGGCGCGGCTGGTCACCGCCGTGAACCGCATCGGGCTCGAACACCAACCCTATGCTTGTGCCACCGTCGGCATGATGCAGGTCAGCCCCAATTCCCGGAACACCATCCCCGGCAAGGTCTTCTTCACCATCGACTTCCGCCACCCGGAGGATGCCACGCTCTCCACGATGGACGCGGCGATCCGCGCCGAGGCGGACAAGGTGGCGAAGGAGATCGGACTCGATCTCGACCTCAAGGAGATCTGGTACTCGCCCCCGGTGAAGTTCGCGGAGGGCTGCGTGGCCGCGGTCCGTAGCGCGGCCGAGGAGCTGGGCATGCCGCATATGGACATCATCAGCGGCGCGGGCCACGACGCCTGCTATATCAGCCGCGTGGCGCCGACGGGGATGGTTTTCGTCCCCTGCGAGAACGGCATCAGCCACAAC
>JAREAF010000323.1 GCA_029240475.1 Rhodospirillales bacterium
AACCGATAGCCTCCGGGCCCCATCACCAGCGTATTGCACTGATGCCCGATCGGCGTCAGGAAGTCGCAGGCAGCGCCGATCGCCACCGCCATCAGGAACGGGTCCGGGCTCAAGCCGAGATTGCGCGCAACGCCCGCCGCGACGGGTGCCATGACCAGCACCGTCGCCGCATTGTTCAGGAAAGGCGTCACCGCCATAGCCACGATCATGGTGATGGCCAGTGCGCCGATCGGCGGCAGGTCGACAGCAAGCCCGGAGAGGAACCCGGCGATCACGTCCGATCCGCCGGTCCGTTGCACCGCTTCGCTCAACGGCAGCAGGGCGCCGATCAGCACGATGATCGGCCATTGGATGTTCTCGTAGGTCTCGCGCAATGTGAGCGCGCCGGTGAGCACGATCAGCGTGGCCGCCCCGAAGAAGGCGACCGAGACCGGCACCAGCTGAAAGGCGACGAGGATCATCGCGATGGCCAGGATGGGAATCGACAGCGCCGCCCGGCGCCGCTCGCCGAGGCGGATATTGCGCTGCGCCAGCGGCAGGCAGCCGAGATCGGCCAAGGTCTCCGGCATCATGTCGAGCGCGCCTTGCAGCACGATGACGTCGCCCGGCATGAAGCGCACGCGCCTCAGGCGCTGCGCGATGCGGCGGCCCGCGCGCCGGATGGCGAGCAGGTTGACGCGGTAGCGCTGGCGCAGCTGCAGCATCTCGGCCGAGGCGCCGACCAGGCGCGAGCGGTCCAGGACCACCGCCTCGACCACGCCGATCTCGTCGGCCTGCAGCTGCTCCTCGGGCAGGTCCTTGTGGCCGACCAGCTGCAGCTTGGCCTTGTCCATCAGCTTCTTGAGCTCGTTGGCGTCGCCTTCGAGCACCAGCACGTCGTCGGCGAACAGCACCCAGTGGCTCGCCGGAACGTAGCGCCGCCACCTCTCGCGAATGATGGCGATGATGGTGACCAACTCCTCGGACAGTTTCTCGAGATCGGCGACGGTCTTGCCCACGAGGGGCGAGCCGGCCGGAAGCACGGCTTCGGTCGTGAAATCCTCGAGCTCGAACGCCTCCTGCGCCTTGCCGCGCCGTTCCTCGGGCAGGAGCCGCCAGCCGATCGTGAGGAAGGCCACGCCCGCGAGCGCGAGCCCAAGCCCCACGGGCGTGAAGTCGAACATGCCGAAGGGTTCGCCGACGAGCTCCTCGCGCATGCGGGCGACGATGATGTTGGGCGAGGTGCCGATCAGGGTGATGAGCCCGCCCAGGAGCGAGCCGAAGGAGAGCGGCATCAGCAGCCGCGAGACGGGGGTCTTGTTGCGTCGCGAGAATTGTATCGCGATCGGGATGAAGATCGCGAGCGCGCCGATATTCTTGATGAAGGCCGACAGGGCCGTGACCGCCCCGCCAAGCACCGCGATCTGCGCGCCGGTCGAGCGCATGTAGCGATCCAGCGGCCGGACCAGGCTTTCGACGATGCCGGTCCGTTCCACCGCCGCGCTCACCACCAGGGCCGAGGCGATGATGATGACGATCTCGTCGCTGAAGCCGCTGAAGGCCTCGTCGGTGGGCACCACGCCCAGCACGATCCCCGCGAGCAGGCCCAGCATGGCCACGAGGTCGTAGCGCAGCCGGCCCCAGATGAAGAGCGCGACCGTGCTGACCAGCACCCCGAAGGCCAGGCCTTGCTCAAAAGTCATTGCGTCCACACTGGGGAGGAACGGAGAGAGCCCTGGGGATTGACGCGTCTGCAGCCCGTGAACGGGGCTTGCGGCCGCCCGTTGCAGGGATCAGGGGCGCGAAAGCCGTGCGCGGCGCCCGCTGCGCCGCCCAACTCCGCCGGGCGTGCATGCCGCCGTCTCTCGCAGCAAGCGGATCAGCTTGCCGGATTCCCCCGGGGGCAGGTCCCCGTCTCCGACCCCGTAATGCCGGATCAAGGCGGCGGCCGCCGCGATCGGATCGACGGCCGGGTCCAGCTTCATCATCCATGAGAGCAGGACGTCCTCGGCCGGACCCGGGAAGTCCGAACCCATCGCGAGGGCCTGGCCGATCAGGCCGACCGGGTCTTCGGGCATGAGCTTGGCGCCGGACATTCTTGCTCCTAATCGGAGAGTGCGAGCGGGTTGAAGCGGAGATCGCGGTCAAAGGCTTCGCCGCCCTCCCGGCGCTTGAGGAACCCGACCGCGGCATAGGTGAGCGGCGTGGCCGCCGCTTCGTAAGCCGATTTGAAGAGCCATTGGGTCACCACGGCGGCCGCCAGCTGGCTTCCATCCATGATGCCCGCGAAAGCCACCGTGATGAAGATCGCCGAATCCAGCGCTTGGCCGATCAGGGTCGAGCCGATGGTGCGCAGCCACAGCATGCGCCCTTGGGTCGCGACCTTCAGCCGTGCCAGCACATAGGCGTTCACGAACTCACCCACGAGATAGGCCAGGAACGAGGCCGCGAGAAGGCGCGGCGTCTGCCCCAGGATGCGCTGATAGGCCATCTGTCCGTCCCAGAAGCCGGCGGCCGGCAGAGCGCCGGCCAGCGCAATGAAGATCACGGCCAGCAGGTTGCAGGCGAAGCCGATCCAGATCACTTGGCGCGCCCGCGCATAGCCGTAGACCTCGGTCAGCACGTCGCCCAGGATGTAGCTGACCGGGAACAGGATCACCGCCGCCGGAAGGACCAGCCCGGCGATCAGCGCCAGCTTCGCCGCCACGATGTTGGAGATGATGAGGCAGGTCACGAACAGGCAGGCGACCGCCAGGAGCCAGATCGAGACGGCGGCGGGCGCGGGGTGGACGGAAGGCTGCATCGTTCGGCGGGCTCGTAGGGGCGTGGACGGGCCGATTTCGCTTGCGTTGCCGCGGCCTGTCAATGGGAACGGAGTCCCGGAAGGCCGGGTTGTGGGGCTGATCCGTGCGGATTTGCCTCCGTGCGGGCGGTTCGCTATAGCCATGCGCGTCATGCGACTCGAGGATTTCGACTTCGACCTGCCGCCCGAGCTGATCGCCGCCCGGCCCGCGGTTCCGCGCGATGCCAGCCGCCTGCTGCACGTCCTGCCGGACGGGCTCGAGGACCGGCAATTCCTCGAGCTGCCGGAGCTGCTGCGGCCGGGCGACCTTTTGATCTTCAATGACACCAGGGTGATTCCGGCGCGCCTGGTGGGGCGCCGGGGTCTCGCGGTCATCGAGGCGACCTTGCATTTGCGCGAGGGCGCCAAGCGCTGGCGCGCATTCGCCCGGCCGGCGCGCCGCCTCAAGCCCGGCGACCGCGTCGAATTCGCCCCCGATTTCTCCGCGGAGGTGACGGACAAGGGCGAGGGCGGCGAGGTCGAGCTGCGTTTCGACCGCTCGGGCGCGGAGCTCACGGCGGCGCTGGAGCGGTACGGCTCGATGCCGCTGCCGCCCTATATCAAGCGGCCGGGCGGTGCCGATGCGCGCGACCGCGCCGACTACCAGACCCTGTTCGCCCGCATCGAAGGGGCGGTCGCCGCGCCCACGGCAGGCTTGCATTTCACGCCGCGCGTGCTGGAGGCGCTGAAGGCGCGCGGCGTGGAGACGGCGGCGGTGACGCTGCATGTCGGCGCCGGCACCTTCCTGCCCGTGAAGGCGGAGCGGGTGGAGGCGCACCGCATGCATGCCGAGAGCGGCGAAATCGGCGCGGCCACCGTCAAGGCGATCGCGGCGGCGCGCGCGCGCGGCGGGCGCGTCACCGCCGTCGGCACCACCTCGCTGCGCCTGCTGGAGACCGCGGCGGCCGGGGAGGGGCTGGTGCGCCCCTTCGCGGGCGAGACCGCGCTCTATATCCTCCCCGGGTTCCGGTTCCAGGTTGTGGACCTGCTGCTCACCAACTTCCATCTGCCGCGCTCGACCTTGTTCATGCTGGTCGCCGCCTTCTCGGGCCTCACGCGCATGCGCGCCGCGTACGAGCATGCCAAGCGCGCCGAGTACCGCTTCTATTCTTATGGCGATTGCTGCCTCCTCCATCGCGCGGAGGCGGCGTGAGCGCGGCTTTCGGATTCACGCTCCTGGCGTCGTATGGCGCCGCGCGGCGGGGGCGCATCTCCACCGCCCATGGCACGATCGAGACGCCGGCCTTCATGCCCGTGGGCACCGCCGCGACGGTGAAGGCGATGACGCCAGAGGCGGTGGCCGAGACCGGCGCGGAGATCGTGCTCGCCAACACCTATCACCTCATGCTGCGCCCGGGCGCCGAGCGCGTCGCGCGGCTCGGCGGGCTGCACGGCTTCATGAATTGGCCGAAGCCGATCCTCACAGATTCCGGCGGCTATCAGGTGATGTCGCTGGCCGAGCTCAGGCAGATCGACGAGGCGGGCGTTGCCTTCCGCTCGCACATCGACGGCAGCCGGCACGTGCTGACGCCCGAGCGCTCGATCGAGATCCAGCACGCGCTCGACGCCGACATCAGCATGGCCTTCGACGAGTGCACGCCCTTCCCGGCGACCGAGGAGGAGGCCGCCTCCTCCATGCGCCGGTCGATGCGCTGGGCCGAACGCAGCCGCGCTGCTTTCCGCCCGCGCCAGGGCTACGCGCTGTTCGGCATCGTCCAGGGCGGCGTCTATCCGAAGCTCCGCGCCGAATCCGCCGAGGCGCTGAGGGCGATCGGCTTCGAAGGCTATGCGGTCGGCGGGCTCGCGGTGGGCGAGGGGCAGGAGGCGA
>JAREAF010000324.1 GCA_029240475.1 Rhodospirillales bacterium
CATCCGTTTTCCGTGAAACTGCCGATAAGACATCGGCATTTCCGCAATGATGAGGAGGTGCTGCCGCAATGAATCACGCCCATCGTCTCATCCGCATCGCGATCCTTCCCTTGCTCGCTTCGGCACTGTTCGCAGGCGCTGCATCCGCCGCGCCCGGAGACCTCTACAAAGTCAGCGGCGAGCGGGTGAATCTCAGGTCGGGACCATCCGACGGAACGACCGTGCGCTCCACGGTGGAGCGCGGCGACGAGCTGATTGAGCTCAGGCGCGACCGCGGCTGGCTCGGGGTGCGCGTCGTGCGCACGGGCGAGGAAGGCTGGGTGTTTCAGGACCTCGTTCAGCGCGTGGCGCGAACCCAGCTCGGCGCGCCCGTGGTCGATGCCGGATTCCAGGAGCTGTCGCCCCAATTCAACCAGCTGGTCGGCGGCTTGGGCGAGGAGCTTGGCTATGCCGTGGTAGACCGGGTGGAGATGACCGGCGGCGACGTGCTGCGCGTCGCGCCTTCGGACAACTTCCTGATCAATGCCGGCCGGGACGCGCATATGGCGCTCGCCATGGCCGTGTACCAGCTCTGGAAGAATCATCAGAACCAGCGCCCGGTGCGGCTCGATTTCGTCGGCCTCGACGGAGCGCCTTACATTGCGATCGAGGACCTCGATTCCGGCCCGAGCTGGTCGATCGAGCCGGTGATCCGCGCGCAGACCGCCGCGCAATAGCGGCCGGTCCGGGGCGCAGCCAAGCGCCCGCTGCGCCCCCGGCCCGGTCGAGTCGTTGAGATCGACATTCAGCGTGCCGCACCCGCCGGGGGTTAGCTGGCACGGGTACGGCAAACCGGGCCCGTTTAGCGCGACCAAGGGCGGGAAGCCGGCTTTTTCGGTTGTCGCCGCCCCGCCGCTTTGCGAATCTGCGGCCCCGATAGGGGACCCTCACACGTGCTCATTCCGATCCTGATCGCGCTCGTGCCGCTGCTGGCGCTCGGGCCGGCAACGCTCATCGCGCCTCGTTCAGCGGCGGCGCATTGGGGGGTCTACGCCGGAACAGCCGCACTCTCGGGCCTGATTGCCGCGGCGGCGCTCTCCCATCTGCTGCTGGAGTCGAGCCCCCAGCACGCCGGCCTGCCGATCGGCCTGCCGTGGCTCACGGCGCGCTTTCGCCTGGACAGCCTCTCCGCTTTCTTTCTGCTGGTCGTGAATGGCGGCGCGGCGGCCGCGGCGGCTTATGGGATCGGCTATGGACGGCACGAGCGCGAGCCGGAGCGGGTGCTGCCCGCCTTCCCGCTGTTCATTGCGGCCATGAATTTGACGCTGCTGGCCGACGACGCGTTCTCGTTCCTCGTCTCCTGGGAGACCATGTCGCTGACCTCCTGGGTGTTGGTGCTGGCGACCCATCGCGAGCCCGACACCCTGCGCGCGGCCCAGCTCTATCTGATCATGGCGAGCGGCGGCACGCTGCTGCTGCTTCTCGCCTTCGGCGTGCTCGCTCAGGTGACGGGCGGCTACGATTTCGACAGCATCCGCACCTCCGCGCTCACGCCGGGCGCCGCGGCGCTGGCGCTGGCCTTGGGTTTCCTCGGGACCGGGTCCAAGGCGGGCCTGGTGCCGCTGCATGCCTGGCTGCCCCTCGCCCATCCGGCGGCGCCGAGCCACGTCTCCGCGCTCATGAGCGGGGTCATGACCAAAGTCGCGCTCTACGGGATGGTGCGCATCCTGTTCGACCTCGTCGGGGAGGTGCCCTGGTGGTGGGGCGGCATCATGATGGCGCTCGGCGGAGCGACCGCGGTCATCGGCGTACTCTTCGCCACCATGGAGCAGGATCTCAAGCGCCTCTTGGCCTATTCCACCGTCGAGAATATCGGCATCGTGGTGACCGGGCTCGGGCTCGCCGCCGCCTTCCGCGACAACGGCATGAACGAGATCGCCGGCCTCGCCTTCGCCGCGGCCCTGCTGCACATCCTCAATCACGCCGTCTTCAAGAGCCTGCTGTTCCTCGGGGCCGGAGCGGTGGCAACGGCCACGGGGACGCGCGATCTCGGGCGGCTCGGCGGGTTGATCGGACGCATGCCGCAGACCGCCTTCGCCATGCTGGTGGGCGCGGGCGCCATCGCGGCGCTGCCGCCGCTCAACGGCTTCGTCTCGGAATGGCTGTTGTTCCAGGCGGTGCTGAAGGGGCCGCTGCTGCCGCAATGGGAGCTGAAGATCGCCGCGGCGGTCGTCGCGGCGCTGCTGGCCCTGGCCGCGGCGCTCGCGGCGAGCTGCTTCGTGCGCGCCTTCGGCATCGCCTTCCTCGGCCGGCCGCGCTCGCCCGAAGCGGCGGCGGCGGTCGAGGTGGAGCCCGCGATGCGCTGGACCCTGCTTGCCCTGGCGGCGCTGTGCCTGTTGCTGGGCGTGCTGCCGATGCTGGCGCTGACCCCGATGGGCCGGCTGGGCGAAGCGGTGATCGGCGCGGCAGCCGTGCGCACAGACTCGTCATGGCTGTGGCTGACCCCGCCAGCTGCGGGCGGCAATTCCTATGGCGGCGTGATCGTGCTGGCGGTCATCGCCGGATTTGGAGTTCTCACGCGGATCGGCATCCACAACCTCGCCTCGCGCCGGCTGCGGCGGGCGGCTCCCTGGGCATGCGGCTTCGATGCGCCCGTGGCGCCGGCGCAGTACAGCGCCTCCAGCTTCGCCCAGCCGCTGCGGCGCGTCTTCGCCAGCCTGGTGCGCGCCGAGGAGCGCGTCGAGATGCCCGAACCGGGCGATCTCAGGGCGGCGCGCTTCGCCTCATCCTGGCGCGACGCCAGTTGGGACCTGTTGTACCAGCCGGTCGGCGCCGCTGTGGGTTGGCTGTCGCTCACCCTGAACCAGCTGCAGTTCCTGACCATCCGCAAATATCTCTCGCTGATGTTCGCGGCACTGGTCGGGCTTCTGTTCCTGGTGGCGGTGACGCAATGACCGGCGTGTTGACGCAGCTCCTGCAGATGATGCTGGTGCTGGGCGCCGCCCCGCTCCTGACCGGCGTCGTGCGCTTGGCCAAGGCGCGCCTCGTCGGCCGGCGCGGCCCCTCGCCGATCCAGCCCTATCGCGACCTGCTGCGGCTCCTGCGCAAGGAGGCCGTGGTCGCCGAGAACGCCTCCTGGCTGTTCCGGGTGACGCCGTATATGGTCTTCGCCGCCCTCTGGCTCGCCGCCTCGCTGGTGCCGACCTTCACCACCGGCCTGGCGCTGGAGCCGACGGCGGACCTGATCGCGCTGGTCGCGCTCCTCGCGAGCGCGCGCTTCATGACGGCGCTCGCGGGCCTCGATGTCGGCACCAGCTTCGGCGGCATCGGCTCCTCCCGCGACATGATGATCGCCAGTCTCGCCGAGCCTGCGATGCTGCTGGTGATCTTCACGGTGTCTATCGTCGCCGGCTCGACCGCGCTCGCCGAGGTCGCCCATCACATGCGCGAGGCGGAGGTGGGCCTGCGCGTCTCGCTCGCCATGGCGCTGGTCGCGCTGATCATGGTGGCGCTTGCCGAGAACGCCCGCATCCCGGTCGACAACCCGGCCACGCATCTGGAGCTGACGATGGTGCACGAGGCCATGGTGCTCGAATACTCAGGCCGGCACCTCGCGCTGATCGAGGCGGCCGGGATGCTGAAGCTCCTGTTCTTCCTGTCCCTCATCGCCTGCATTTTCGCGCCCTGGGGCATGGCCGGCCCGGGCGAGCCGCCCGCCGCCGCCGCGGTCGGCCTCCTCGCCTGGGGCGGCAAGCTCCTGCTCGGCGCGGGAGCGCTCGCCCTGCTCGAGACCAGCATCGCCAAGATGCGGGTCTTCCGCGTCAGCGAGTTCCTGGCGGGCGCTCTGCTGTTGGGCGTGCTCGCCGTCATCTTCCTCTATGTCTCGCGCGGGCTCTGAAGCATGAAGGATCTTTATTTCGACACCGCGCACATGCTGGGAACGGCCGTGCTGCTGCTCAGCTTCGCGCTGCTGTTCCAGAGGCGCATCTCGGGCGTGATCAATACCTTCGCCTTGCAGGCGACGATGCTGGCGCTGGCCGCGGCCTGGCAGGCCTTCGTGCAGGACGCGCCGCACCTCTATGTGACGGCGCTGGTCGCGCTCCTCTTCAAGGCCGTCGCCATCCCCGTGGCCCTGCACCGGATCGTGCGCCTCTTGATGATCCACCGCACCGTCGAGACGGCCCTGTCGATCGGTCTGACCATGGTCGTCGGCGTCGCGCTGGTCACGCTGGCGATCCTGTTGGTGCTGCCGGTGACCTCCGACTCAGCAGCGCTGACGCGCGAGAACCTGGCGCTGGCGCTCTCGGTGGTGCTGCTCGGCCTCTTGATGATGATCACCCGGCGCAACGCGGTCACCCAGGTGATCGGCTTCATGTCCCTTGAGAACGGGTTGATCCTGGCGGCGATCGGCGTCAGCGGCATGCCGCTGGTCGTTGAGATGAGCGTCGCCTTCGCGGTGATGGTGGCCTTCATCATCTTCGGCATCTTCTTCTTCCAGATCCGCGAGCGGTTCGACACGCTCGACCTGCACTATCTGGAATCCTTTCGGGGAGAGCGTTCGTGAACGCGGCCTGGCTCGTCCTGGGCATTCCCGCGGTCGCCGCAGCGCTGCTGGCGGTGGTGCCGCGCTATGGCCTCGCCGCGCGCCTCAACGCGCTCGCCTCCGGCC
>JAREAF010000325.1 GCA_029240475.1 Rhodospirillales bacterium
TCCAGACCGAATATCGGGGGCTGGCCCGGGTGCGGCTGAAGCGGGCGCTGCTTGATGCGCTGGCCGAGCGTCACCATTTTCCGGTCCCGGCGGGCATGGTCGAATCCGAGTTCGAGGAGATCTGGCGGCAGATCGAGGCCGACCGCAAGGAGGGCCGGCTGGATCCCGAGGATGCGGCCAAGTCCGAGGAGGATCTGCGACGCGACTACACGGCGATCGCGGAGCGCCGGGTGCGGCTCGGACTCCTGCTTTCCGAAGTGGGCCGGAGCAACAACATCCAGGTGACCGCCGAGGAGCTCAATCGCGCGGTGCTGGACGAGGCGCGGCGCTTTCCGGGCCGCGAGCGGCAGGTCTTCGAGTTCTATCAGAAGAATCCGGAGATGGTTGCGCGGCTCAGGGCCCCCATATACGAGGACAAGATCATCGACTTCATTCTGGAACTGGCGAAGCTGACCGAGCGAAAGGTGACGCCGCAGGAGCTGAACGAGGAGTTCAAGTCTGCCGCGGCCAACGGTTGAAGGCGAGGCGATGCGCGATCCTGTCGAGACCTACATGAACTACCTCGTCCCGATGGTGGTCGAGCAGACCAACCGCGGCGAACGGGCCTACGACATCTATTCGCGGCTTCTGAAGGAGCGGATCATCTTCATGGTCGGCCCGGTGAATGACGGGGTCGCCAGCCTGATCTGCGCGCAGCTGCTGTTCCTCGAGTCGGAAAACCCGAACAAGGACATAGCTTTCTACATCAACTCGCCGGGCGGAGTCGTGACCTCCGGCCTGGCGATCTACGACACCATGCAGTACATCCGCCCACCGGTCTCGACGCTCTGCATAGGGCAGGCGGCCTCGATGGGCTCGCTCCTGCTGACCGCCGGGGCCCGGGGCAAGCGCTACACCCTGCCGAACTCCCGGATCATGATCCACCAGCCGTCGGGCGGCTTCCAGGGCCAGGCGACGGACATCGAGATCCACGCCAAGGAGATCCTGCAGACTCGCACCCGGCTCAACGAAATCTACGCCAAGCACACCGGGCAGACGGTCAAGGTGATCGAGGAGGCGATGGAGCGGGACAAGTTCCTCGCGCCCGAGGAGGCTAAGACCTTCGGGTTGATCGATGAGGTGGTGCAGAACCGGCCGCCGCGCGAGGAAGTGCCGGGGTCCCGCTGACACGTTTCGCATCCGTTCCGATCCCGGGGCCCGGGACTCGGGCGACCGCCTCGCCGTGCCGGCCAAAGGGCTGGAACGTTAGGGATTCCCTCACCATTTTGTCATTGTGTGGACGTTCACCACGGAACTAACATGGCCTCGCCTCGCGGGCCTACGGAGTCCTTATGAATAAATCGAGCGGCGGCGATTCAAAGAACACGCTCTACTGCTCCTTCTGCGGCAAGAGCCAGCATGAGGTGCGGAAGCTGATCGCCGGGCCGACGGTCTTCATTTGCGACGAGTGCGTCGAGCTCTGCATGGACATCATCCGTGAAGAGCACCGCACCACGCTGGTGAAGTCGAGGGACGGCGTTCCGACGCCGCGCGACATCTGCAACGTGCTCGACGATTACGTGATCGGGCAGGACCACGCCAAGCGCGTGCTCTCGGTCGCCGTTCACAACCACTACAAGCGGCTCGCCCATGGGGCGAAGAACAACGACGTCGAGCTCGCCAAATCGAACATACTGCTGATCGGGCCGACCGGCTGCGGCAAGACGCTGCTCGCGCAGACCCTGGCGCGCATCATCGATGTGCCCTTCACCATGGCCGACGCGACGACCCTCACCGAGGCGGGCTATGTCGGCGAGGATGTCGAGAACATCATCCTGAAGCTGCTGCAGTCGGCCGACTACAATGTCGAGCGGGCTCAGCGCGGCATCGTCTATATCGACGAGGTCGATAAGATCAGCCGCAAATCGGACAACCCCTCGATCACCCGCGACGTGTCGGGCGAGGGCGTGCAGCAGGCGCTGCTCAAGATCATGGAGGGCACCATCGCCTCCGTGCCCCCGCAGGGCGGCCGCAAGCATCCTCAGCAGGAGTTCCTGCAGGTCGACACGACCAACATCCTCTTCATCTGCGGCGGCGCCTTCGCAGGTTTGGAGAAGATCATAGCTGCCCGCGGCCGGGGTTCCGCCATCGGCTTCGGCGCCGATGTGCGCGGGCCCGACGAGCGCCAAACTGGCGAGATCCTGCGCGACATCGAGCCCGAGGACCTGTTGAAGTTCGGCCTGATCCCCGAGTTCGTCGGCCGCCTGCCGGTCGTGGCGACCCTGGAGGACTTGGACGAAAAGGCGCTGGTCGAGATCCTGACCAAGCCGAAGAACGCGCTCAACAAGCAGTATCAGCGCCTCTTCGAGATGGAGGATGTGCGCCTGCAGATCACCGAGGACGCGCTGAAGGCGATCGCCCACAAGGCGATCCTGCGCAAGACCGGCGCGCGCGGCCTGAGGTCCATCATGGAGGGCATCCTGCTCGAATCCATGTTCGAGCTGCCGAACCTTCAGGCGGTCGAAGAGGTGGTGATCAATCGAGAGGTGGTGGAGGGTCGCGCCAAGCCCCTCTACATCTACTCCGATCGCCGGGGCGACACCGGCGCCACGGCCTGACAGCCTTCCCGGGCGCCCCGGTGGCGGCGCTTGAACCTGATGCGGCCAGGGGCCACCTTAAGTACCGGCGGGCGACGTTCTCCCAGTCCCGCTGGACGGCCGGCTTCCTGCCGACGTTCCTGCCCATAGAGCTGAGGTCCAATGCTGGAAGCACCTAGAGGCTCCCTCTACCCGATCCTGCCGCTGCGCGACATCGTGGTCTTCCCCCACATGATCGTGCCGCTCTTCGTCGGACGCGAGAAGTCCGTGCGCGCGCTCGAGGACGTGATGAAGGAGGACAAGCAGATCCTTCTCGTCGCGCAGAAGAACGCCGCGCAGGACGACCCCTCGGTCAACGACATCTTCATGGTCGGCACGATCGGGACCGTCCTGCAGCTGCTGAAGCTTCCCGACGGCACCGTCAAGGTGCTGGTCGAGGGCAACCAGCGTGCGCGCATCCTGAAGTTCACCGAGAACGAGCTGTTCTTCCAGGCGGTGGCCGAGCCGATGCAGGACCGCGCCGGCGATCCGCAGGAGCATGAGGCGCTCGCCCGCACCGTCATCACCCAGTTCGAGCAGTACATCAAGCTCAACAAGAAGATCCCGCCCGAGGTGCTGGTCTCGATCAACCAGATCGACGATCCGAGCAAGCTCGCGGACACCGTCGCCTCGCACCTGCAGCTGAAGATCCCCGAGAAGCAGGAGCTCCTGGAGCTGGACAGCGTCAGCGAGCGGCTGGAGCGGGTCTACGCCTTCATGGAAAGCGAGATCGGCGTCCTCCAGGTGGAGAAGCGCATCCGCAACCGCGTCAAGCGGCAGATGGAGAAGACGCAGCGGGAGTACTACCTCAACGAACAGCTCAAGGCCATCCAGAAGGAGTTGGGCGAGGGCGAGGACGGCCGCGACGAGATCGCCGAGATTGAAGAGCGCATCCAGAAGACCAAGCTCTCCAAGGAAGCGCGCGAGAAGGCCATGGCGGAGGTGAAGAAGCTCCGCACCATGAGCCCGATGTCGGCCGAAGCCACCGTCGTGCGCAATTATCTCGACTGGATCCTGTCGATCCCCTGGAACAAGCCGACCAAGGTCAAGCGCGACATCAATCTCGCCGAGAAGATCCTCGACGCCGACCATTACGGCCTCGAGAAGGTCAAGGAGCGCATCCTCGAATACCTCGCGGTCCAGCAGCGCATGCGCAAGCTGAAGGGCCCGATCCTGTGCCTGGTCGGACCGCCGGGCGTCGGCAAGACCTCGCTCGGAAAGTCGGTCGCCAAGGCCACGGGCCGCAACTTCGTGCGGATGTCGCTGGGCGGCGTGCGCGACGAGGCGGAGGTTCGGGGACACCGGCGCACCTATATCGGCTCGATGCCGGGCAAGATCATCCAGGCGATGAAGAAGGCGAAATCCTCGAACCCGCTGTTCCTGCTGGACGAGGTCGACAAGCTCGGCTCGGATTGGCGCGGCGATCCTTCATCGGCGCTGCTGGAGGTGCTCGACCCCGAGCAGAATTCCAGCTTCAACGACCACTATCTCGAGGTCGATTACGATCTGTCGGACGTGATGTTCGTGACGACGGCGAACACCCTGCGCATGCCGCAGCCGCTGCTTGATCGCATGGAGATCATCCGCATCCCCGGCTACACCGAGGATGAGAAGGTCGAGATCGCCAAGCGTCACCTCATCCCCAAGCAGCTCAAGGAGCATGGGCTGAAGAAGGGCGAGTGGTCGATCAGCGACGAGGCCCTGCGCGACCTGATCCGCTACTACACCCGCGAGGCCGGCGTGCGGAACCTGGAGCGCGAGATCGCCAACCTGTCCCGCAAGTCGATCAAGGAGATCCTGTCGCGCAACGTGAAGCAGATCACGCTGTCGCGCCGGAACCTGGAGAAATATGCGGGCGTGCGCCGCTACCGCTTCGGCGAGGCGGAGCTGGAGGACCTCGTCGGCATGACCACGGGCCTGGCCTGGACAGAGGTCGGCGGCGAGCTCTTGTCGATCGAGGCGGTGACCGTGCCCGGCAAGGGCAAGGTCACGGCGACCGGCAAGCTCGGCGACGTCATGCGCGA
>JAREAF010000326.1 GCA_029240475.1 Rhodospirillales bacterium
AAAACGGAGAGAAAGCCTAGGCCGCTGCACGCGTTTCACGCCAGCCCCTCTTGCGAGGGGTACGCCGCCGTGCCGGCCGGGCGTTTTCCCGAACCGGCGCGGGCGCCTGGCTCGGCCGTGCATTGGCAGCGGCCAGAGGAGTGCGGGTCAGCCGCTCGATCTGCCGCAGGTTTTCCAATTCTGCGCCGTCGCAGAAGGACCAGGCGACGCCGCCCGCCCCCGCACGCGCCGTACGTCCGATCCGGTGTACGTAGGCCTCCGGAACGTTCGGGATGTCGAAATTGATGACGTGGGTGACATCCGGCACGTCGATTCCGCGCGCCGCGACGTCGGTCGCGACGAGCACGCGGACGTTGCCGCTGCGAAACGCCGCCAAGGCCTTGACGCGGCCGCTCTGAGGCCGATCGCCGTGGATCGCATCGCTCTCCACGCCGGCCTTCTCGAGCTGCATGGCGAGCCGCTTGGCGCCGTGCTTGGTGCGCGTGAAGACGAGCACGCGACTGAGCCGAGGGTCCTGCAGCAGCTTCACCAGCAGGCCGCGCTTGGCCGCCGCCTCCACGAAGAACACCTTCTGATCGATGCGCGCGACCACGATTTCCGCCGGGGCGACCGCCACGCGCACCGGATCGCGCAGCAGCTCGCCGGCAAGCGCCAGCACGTCCTTCGGCATCGTCGCCGAGAAGAGCAGCGACTGCCGGCTCTTGGGCAGGTGAGCCACGATGCGGCGCACATCGCGCACGAAGCCCATGTCGAGCATGCGGTCCGCCTCGTCGAGCACCAGATGCGTCACGGCATCCAGCCGCAGGCGCCTCTGATTGAGGAAATCGAGCAGCCGGCCGGGAGTGGCGATCAGGATGTCCGGCGCGCGCGAGAGCGCGGCGAGCTGCGCGCCTTCCTTCACGCCGCCGAAGACGGCGGTCGAGGTCAGGCCGATGAACCGGCCATAGGCCCCGGCGCGCTCGGCGATCTGGGCCGCCAGCTCCCGCGTCGGCGCCAAGATCAAGGCGCGCGGGGCGTTCGGCCTGGACCGCGATCCCGCCAGAGCGTGCATGATCGGCAGCAGGAAGGCCGCGGTCTTGCCGGTGCCGGTCTGAGCCGTCCCAAGCACGTCCTTGCCCGCCAGGATGTGCGGGATGGCGGCGGCTTGAATGGGCGTGGGCTTGTCGTGAGCTTCCGCGCGCAGTGCGCGAAGCAGGGGCTCCGCCAAGCGGAGCTCGTTGAAGTTAACTGTGGTCACGTTAGTAAAGTCCTCGATTGTGCCGGGGCGAGGCGGCTCTGCCGGATCGGCAGCCGCAGCTCGGGCGGGTTGTGCCCCTCCCTCGCGCAAATCGGGACAGACAAGAATAGTCAGCTTGCCGGGAGGGAGCCGCTGGAAGAGCGGCACTCGCGCACTCGCCGGGAAGAAATCTAATGGAACATGTGGAGGTGAACGGCGGCTTTGTCAATGCCAGGCTTCGACGCCATGCCTTCGGACAGCTCTTTTTAGTGGCGTTTCCGCCACTTGCTGAGCCGGGGGGCGGCAGATAGAGTTGGACCGCTGACCCGCAAAGGGGAGTAGCACACCGTACATTCGTCAGGCCGGGACGGTGGTCCCCGGATGTACGGGCGGCGCCGTGCGCCGCCGCAAGACCTTTGTCAGGAGACGGTGAGCCGGAGCGACCCACGGAGCCGATTGCGATCGGCTTTCGACGGCTGCGACGGCTTTGTATCCACTGACGGAGGTCGAGCCATGCTCAAGGCATTGGTGCCCGTCGACGGCTCCGGCAATTCGCTGTGCGCCGTCCGGCATGTGATCAAGCTGGTCCAGGATCGCGAGCCGCTCGAGATTCACCTGCTCAACGTGCAGCCGCCGCTGCCGGGCGACGTGACCAGCTTCGTGGCCAAAAACAATGTCAGGGACTTCCATCTCGAGGAGGGGGAAAAGGCCCTGGCCAGGGCTTGCGAGCTGCTCCGCGAGGCGGGCATTGCCTTCACCAAGCACGTCTATGTCGGCCACGCCGCCCAGGTCATCGCCGAACTCGCCCGCGAGCTCAACTGCGACAAGGTGATCATGGGCACGCATGGCCGGGGAACCATCACGCAGCTGCTGATGGGCTCGGTGAGCCATGAAGCCATCCACCAGATGGACCCCGAGATTCCGATCACTCTGGTGAAGGAGGGCTACAGCGCGGCCGTCGGCAAGCATGCTTCTTCTCCTGCAGCTTCCGAAGCCGCCGCGCGGCGATGAGATCGGCGGAGCCTGATTCGGTGGCAGGCGGGTGTCCCCGCCGTAGGGCGCCTCGACTCACAGCATAGGGACGGGTTTGCATCATGAATCTGGAGCGCGATCCGAGAGCCGTCGCATCCTCTTCGGCAGCCGGCCGGAGGGAAGGGGAGCCTGTTCCCGTTCCCCCGGGCGCGCCCGCCCCGTATCGCCAAGCGGCCGAGGAAGTGACCTCGCGCCTCGCCTCCGACTCCGCGCGCGGGCTCAGCCGCGCCGAGGCTCGCCAGCGGTTGGAGCAATATGGGCCGAACCAGCTGAAGAGCGCGCCCGAGACGCCCTGGTGGCGCCGCATGCTCGAGCAGTTCCAGAACTTCCTGGTCATTATCCTGCTGATCGCCACAGTCATCTCGGTTGTGGAGTGGCTGCTGCAGGAGCCGCGCGAGTCCGAGCTGCCTTACGAGGCGATCGTGATCCTGGCGATCGTCGTGCTCAACGCGCTGCTCGGCTATTTCCAAGAGTCGCGCGCCGAACGATCGGTGCGCGCGCTGATGGCGCTCGCCGCGCCGGAATCCACCGTCGTGCGCGAGGGCGAGCGCCAGCGCATCGCGGCGCATGAGATCGTCCCGGGCGACATCGTTATGGTCGAGGCGGGCGACAAGATCCCGGCCGATGCGCGCGTGATTGAGAGCGCCAACCTGCGCACCGACGAGGCGCCGCTGACCGGCGAGAGCGTGCCGGTCGCCAAGTCGAGCCAAGCCATCGACGAGGATGTCGGGCTCGGCGACCGGCGCAACATGCTCTATGCGAGCACGGTCGCGACCTACGGCCGCGGCCGCGCCATTGTGGTGGCCACCGGAATGGGCACCGAGGTCGGCCGCATCGCGGAGCTCCTGGAAGCGGCCAAGACCGAGCCGACGCCGCTCCAGCAGGAGCTGGACCGCACCGGCAAGCGGCTCAGCGTGATCATGCTGGGCATCTGCGGCGTGGTGTTCCTGACCGGCCTGCTCAGCGGCCCGGTCGCCGACCTCGACGCCGTCCTCAGCCTTTTCCTGTTCGCGGTGGCGCTGGCCGTCGCCGCCATTCCGGAGGCGCTGCCCGCGATTGTCACGGTGGGCCTCAGCCTGGGCGTGCGCCGCATGGCGGCCGCGCACGCCATCGTGCGCAAGCTGCCGGCCGTGGAGACCCTGGGCGCGGCCACCGTGATCTGCTCGGATAAAACCGGGACGCTGACGCGCAACGAGATGACGGTGCGCGCGGTCTCGACCGCCGAGGCGCTGATCGAGGTCGGCGGCAGCGGCTACATACCCGAAGGCGAGTTCACGCTCTCGGGCGCCGTTTTGGCGCCGGGCTCCTCGACCCATGAGGCGGTCGCGCTGACCTTGCGGGCCGCGGCGCTGGCCAACGATGCGGTGCTGTCGCACAGCGAGGATCGCTGGCGCGTCCAGGGCGACCCCACGGAGGGGGCTCTCGTGGTGGCCGCCCGGAAATTCGGCATTGCCGAGGCGGACCTCGCGCGCCTGCCGCGCGTCGCGGAGATTCCCTTCACCTCGGAGCGCAAGCGGCACGCGACGCTGCACCTCGATCCGGACGCGCCGGGCGAGCTGCGCGTCTTCGTCAAGGGCGCGCCGGAGCTGCTGTTCGCCAAGTGCCGGCATCTGCTGGAGGGCGGCCGCATCGTGCCGCTCGACGACGCCCGCCGCGCCGATCTCTCGCGGCGGAACGATGCGCTCGCCGGCGAGGCGCTGCGCACCCTGGCGATCGCCACGCGCACGATCCCGGCCGCCGAGCTGGGCATTGATCCAGGCGCCATAGCGTCCGGTCGGGCGGGGGCATTCGAGGTGCCCGAGAGCTGCGAGGACGAGCTCGTGCTGCTCGGCATCGTCGGCATGATCGACCCGCCGCGCATCGAGGTGAAGGACGCCGTCGCGGTCGCGAAGCGGGCGCATATCCGCACCGTCATGATCACCGGGGACCATCCGGCCACGGCCGAAGCGATCGCCCGCGAGCTGGAGATCATGGAGCCCGGCGCGCGCACCGTCACCGGCGTCGAGCTGCGCACCATGAGCGATGAGGAGCTCGACGCCATGGTCGAGGACGTGCGCGTCTTCGCGCGCGTCGATCCCGAGCACAAGCTGCGCATTGTCGGCGCGCTGCAGCGCAAGGGCCATATCGTCGCCATGACCGGCGACGGCATCAACGACGCTCCGGCGCTGAAAAGCGCGAATATCGGCGTCGCGATGGGGATCACCGGCACCGACGTCTCCAAGGAAGCGGCTGACATGGTGCTGACGGACGACAATTTCGCCAGCATCGTCAAAGCGATCGAGGAGGGGCGCGGGATCTTCGACAATATCCGCAAGTACCTGATCTACCTACTCTCCTCGAATGCCGGCGAGCTCCTGACCATGTTCGCTGGCGTGATGTTCGCAG
>JAREAF010000327.1 GCA_029240475.1 Rhodospirillales bacterium
TGGCCAGCAGCTGGTCCTTATGCTTGTCGTCGCGCGCGTACAGGACGGTGCCGCCCTGGCTCAGCCGGTAGAGCGGCGGGATGGCCAGAAAAAGATGACCGTTCTCAATAAGCTGCGGCATTTCCTTGTAGAAGAAGGTCATCAAGAGCGAGGCGATGTGGGCGCCGTCCACGTCCGCGTCGGTCATGATGATGACGCGCTCGTAGCGGAGCTTCTCGTCCTTGTAATGCTCGCGCGTGCCGCAGCCGAGCGCCAGCACGAGGTCCGCCAGCTCCTGGTTGCCCTTGAGCTTGTCGGCCGAGGCGCTGGCGACATTAAGGATCTTGCCGCGCAGGGGCAGCACGGCTTGCGTCTCGCGCCGGCGCGCCTGCTTGGCGGAGCCGCCCGCCGAATCGCCCTCGACCAGGAAGATCTCGGTGCCGGCCGCGCTATCGCTGCTGCAGTCGGCGAGCTTGCCCGGCAGGCGCAGCTTGCGGGTCGCGCTCTTGCGGACCAGCTCCTTCTGCTCGCGGCGCTTGAGGCGCTCCTCGGCGCGCTCGATCACGTGATCCAGCAGCTCGCGCGCTGTCGCCGTGTCGCCGGAGAGCCAATGGTCGAAGTGATCCTTTACCACCGCCTCGACCAGGCGCGTCGCCTCAGAGGAGGAGAAGCGGTCCTTGGTCTGGCCCTGGAACTGCGGGTGCTTGAGGAAGACCGAGAGCACGGCCGAGGCGCCGGAGAGCGCGTCCTCCGCGGTGATCTGCGCGGCCTTGCGGTTCCCGATCAGCTCGCCATAGGCCTTGAGGGCGCGCACGATCGCCGAGCGGAAGCCCGCCTCGTGCGTGCCGCCCTCGGGCGTCGGCACCGTGTTGGCGTAGGAATTGAAGAAGCCGTCGCCATCGGCGGGCCAGGTGATCGCCCATTCGCAGCGGCCCTGATCGTCGGGGAAGCTCGCCTGGCCGAAGAAGGGGTTCGGCGTCAGGCTCTTGCGCCCGTTGAGCGCGCTCTGCAGGAAGTCGTAGAGGCCGCCGGGGAAGTGGAACACCTCCTGCTCCGGCACGCCGCCGTCCTTCAGCAGCTTGGGGTCGCAGGACCAGCGGATCTCGACACCGCGATAGAGATAGGCCTTGGAACGGGCCATGCGGTAGAGCCGCTCGGGCCGGAAATGCACCGCCTCGCCGAAGATCTGCGGGTCGGGATGGAAGCGGATGGTGGTGCCGCGGCGATTGTTCACCGCGCCCATGTTCTTCAATTTGGTCTTGGCCTTGCCGCGCGAATAGTCCTGCGTCCAGAGCTGGCGGTCGCGCGCGACCTCGACCGTGAGCTTGTCGGAGAGGGCGTTGACCACCGATAGGCCGACGCCGTGCAACCCGCCCGAGGTCGCATAGACCTTGCCGCCGAACTTGCCGCCCGAATGCAGCGTGGTGAGGATCACTTCGAGCGCCGACTTGTCGCGGAATTTGGGATGCGGGTCGATCGGGATGCCGCGGCCGTTGTCGCGGACCGTCACTGTGTCGTCGGCGCCCAGCTCCAGCTCGATCCGGGTGGCGTGGCCGGCCACCGCCTCGTCCATGGAATTGTCCAGGATCTCGGCGACGAGATGGTGCAGCGCCCGCTCGTCCGTGCCGCCGATATACATGCCGGGGCGGCGGCGGACGGGCTCCAGCCCCTCCAGGACCTCGATGTCCTTGGCGGAGTAGGCGTCCTGGGTGCGGGCGACGTTCTGGAACAGATCGGCCATGGCGCCTTCTGAAGGTGGCTACGGGGTCCGAGAGTCTCAACGGTATGGCGGTCCGGGCGCAAGTCTTCTACAACATCTTGTGGGAGAGGGGGAGGGGAATGACCGACAACGGCGCGCGGCCGAGCGGCGAGCCGGCGATCCGCACCATCGCCATGCCGGCGGACACCAACCCGAACGGCGACATCTTCGGCGGCTGGATCATGGCGCAGATGGACGTGGCCGGGGCGGTCGCGGCGGTGCGGCTGGCCAAGGGCCGGGTCGCCACCGTGGCGGTCACCGGCATGGCCTTTCATAAGCCGGTGCTCGTGGGCGACCTCGTCTCCTGCTATGCGGCGATCGAGAAGGTCGGCCGCACCTCCATCACCGTGCGGGTCGAGACCTGGATAGACCGCAACCGCTCGGGCGACTCGTACAAGGTGACCGAGGGCACCTTCGTCTATGTCGCCATCGATGACGAGGGTCGGCCGAGGCTGGTATCCGCCCCGGCCTGAGCGCAACCCCTGGCGCCAACGGCGCATTCCTTGGGCGAGTGCAGTTTCCCAAGGGAGAGCGCATATGAGCACCCCCAAGAACCCGGACCGCAAGAAGCAGCCCAAGGACAGCGGCCGCCGCGAGAAGCCAGCCAAGGACCGCGCCGAGCCCGGCCGCCCGGAAGTCAACGAGGGCGACGTCAACGAGCAGGTCAAGCGCGAGGAAGAGCGGCAGGTCATCGACAATCCCGGCGCGCTGTAGGTTCAGAAGTCGGAAGTCAGAAGTCAGAAGTCAGAAGTCAGAGGGCCGTCGAGCGCCACCATCTTCTCCCTCCCCCCTTGAAGGGGAGGGCAGGGGGTATTGCCGGACGCGTCTGCAGAGGCCGCCGCTCGGCCCATCAATCAGGTCAGCTCCGGATAGATCGGGAATCGCCGCGCCAGGGCGGTGACGTCCGGCCGGAGCGCGTCGGCGGTGCGCGCGCCCTCCTCGGCCGACCGGGCGAGCGCTTCGATCACCGCGAGAATCCAACGGCCGATCTGCCGGAACTCCTCCGGCCCGAAGCCGCGCGCCGTGCCGGCATTGGACGATAGCCGGAGCCCCGAGGCGATCTCCGCCGGCTCGGGGTCGAACGGGATCAGGTTCTTGTTGCAGGCGATGAGCGCGCGCTCCAGAGCTTTGGAGGCCGCCTCGCCCTTCACGCCGCGCGGGCTCAAATCCACCAGCATGAGGCCGATGTCGGTCCCGCCGGAGACGAGGCGCAAGCCGCCCTCGGCGAGCGTCCTTGCCAGCGCCTGCGCGTTCTCGACCACGCGGGCATTGTAGGCGCGGAACTCGGGCGCGAGGGCCTCGCCGAGGCAGGCGGCCTTGCCGGCGACGCCCTGCAGCAGCACCGAGCCCTGCACGCCGGGGAAGACGCCCGCATTGATGCGCCGGGTCAGCTCGGGATCGTCCCACAGCACCACGCCACCGCGCGCGCCGCGCAGGCTCTTGTAGGTGGTGGTGGTGACGATGTCCGCGTGCGGGAACGGGTGCGGGTGGAAGCCGGTCGCGACCAGCCCCGCGAAATGCGCCATGTCGACCATGAGCCGCGCGCCGACGGCATGGGCGATGCGGCGGAAGGCGGCGAAGTCGATCGCGCGCGGATAGGCCGAGCCGCCGACGGTGACGAGCTTCGGCCGATGCTCGCGCGCGAGCCGCTCGACTTCGGCCATATCGATGCGCTCGTCCGCGCGGCTGACCCCGTAGCGGATGATGGAATAGATTCGGCCCGTCAGCGTCGCCGGATGGCCGTGGCTGATATGCCCGCCCGAGGCGGTGTCCATCGAGAGGACAGTGTCGCCGGGCTTCAAGAGCGCGAAGAACACGGCCGCATTCGCGTTGGAGCCGGAATGCGGCTGCACATTGGCGAAGCGGCAGCCGAACAGGCGGCAGGCGCGGGTGATGGCGAGCTGCTCGATCTTGTCGGCGAACTCCGCGCCGCCGTAATAGCGCGCGCCGGGCAGCCCCTCGACGGTCTTGTTGGTGAGCACCGAGCCCTGCGCCGCGAGCACCGCCGGGCTGACAATGTTCTCCGACGCGATCAGCTCGATCCCGTCGCGCTGACGCTGAAGCTCGCCGGCGATCGCCGCCTCGAGCTCGGGGTCGGAGGAGAGGGGGGCGTCACGACTACCGGTTGATCGATTGGAGTTCCAGTCCAAATCTCGTCTCCTCGGCTGATACAAGCGCGTCAGCATCGATCACCTGCCGAGCGTAGCGCAGTAGCCGCCTCGCCTCTTGCAGGGGCATGAAATTCACTCGATTCAAACTACGGTGGAAAAGATCTTCGGATACGTGCATTCGTCCGAGCAATTTTGAAAGCTTGTCCGTCTGTACTGTCACCTGCAGATCAATTGCCACAGAATCAACGTAGCTCAGGATCCATTGAAGCTCATCGGGATGCTCGTGTCCGTCGCATCGGCTCAGAAAATTCAGAACATTCACAGCTGAGGTGCATGCCTCAATCACAGCTCGTGCGGCATCCAGGGGATTACCCAACCGCTGGTTCAGCAGAAGATCGAAGGTGCCGCGGATGTCCTCGGGATCAGCCTCTATCTGTCCAGTTTTCGGGTCAATTAGGGCCTGGATGCGATCTACCCGAAACGTCCTGACCGATTGTCTATTATGGCACCACGCCACGACCGCGTCAGATTCTAGGCTTGGCCGAACCTTGCGGACCGTTATCGTTCTTCTTGAGAACGCATTGGCAGCATCGACGTATTCGATCCCCACCGCGATGCCCAAGGTCACCAGGACTGTATCATCACCGTCGAACCCGGTTTCTATTTCGGCTCATGACTGGGGAGAACGGGATTCCTGATCTCAATCAGCTCAGGCGCTGCTCTCCCTTTTGCTGCGTTGGCCAGCGCATCTGCAACGAATGCACCTTCTGGGCTCATGCCTT
>JAREAF010000328.1 GCA_029240475.1 Rhodospirillales bacterium
GACCTCTCGTTGCATTGAGGGGAAGCGGCGTCTATGTCTTGCCCGACCATGAAGGGCGACGGCAACGGGGCATGAGCGAGCGGGTCCACATCGTCGGCGGCGGGCTGGCGGGCAGCGAGGCGGCCTGGCAGCTCGCGCGCGCGGGCGTGCCGGTGGTGCTGCACGAGATGCGGCCCCTGCGCGGGACCGAGGCGCACAAGACCCATCTGTGCGCCGAGCTGGTGTGCTCCAACTCCTTCCGCTCCGACGATGCCGAGCAGAATGCGGTCGGCCTGTTGCATGAGGAGATGCGGCGCTGCGGCTCCCTGATCCTCAGCGCGGCCGACCGGCACAAGCTTCCCGCGGGCGGCGCGCTTGCGGTCGATCGCGACGGCTTCGCCGCCGAGGTGACTGCGCGGCTCGAGCAGCTGCCGCTGGTCGAGGTCCGGCGCCAGGAGATCACCGGGCTGCCGCCGGCCGAGTGGTCCTCCACCATCATCGCGACCGGCCCCCTCACCGCACCCGCCCTGGCCGAGGCGATCCGCGCGCGAACCGGCGAGGAGGCGCTCGCCTTCTTCGACGCGATCGCGCCGATCGTCCACAAGGACACGATCGATTTCGGCAAGGCCTGGTTCCAGTCGCGCTACGACAAGGCGGGCCCGGGCGGCGATGGCGCCGACTACATCAATTGCCCGCTCGAGAAGCCGGAATACGAGGCCTTCATCGCCGCGCTGCTCGCGGGCGAGAAGACGCAGTTCAAGGAGTGGGAGGCCTCGACGCCGTATTTCGAGGGCTGCCTGCCGATCGAGGTGATGGCCGAGCGCGGCCCCGAGACGCTGCGCTATGGGCCGATGAAGCCGGTTGGTCTCACCGATCCCAGCACGGGGCGGCGGCCCTACGCGGTCGTGCAGCTGCGGCAGGACAACGCGCTGGGCACGCTCTACAACATGGTCGGCTTCCAGACGAAGCTGAAGCATGGCGAACAGGTGCGCATCTTCCGGATGATCCCCGGCCTGGAGCGGGCGGAGTTCGCGCGTCTCGGCGGGCTGCACCGCAACACCTTCCTCAACAGCCCGCGTCTCTTGGACGCGCAACTGCGCCTCGAGTCCGAGCCGCGCATCCGCTTCGCCGGGCAGATCACCGGCGTCGAGGGCTATGTCGAGAGCGCCGCGATCGGGCTCCTGGCCGGGCGCTTCGCCGCGGCCGAGCGGCTTGGCTCGATCTTCTCCCCGCCCCCGCCGACGACGGCCTTGGGCGCGCTCCTGGGCCACATCACGGGCGGCGCGGACGCGCAAAGCTTCCAGCCGATGAACGTCAATTTCGGCCTCTTCCCGCCCGTCGAGGAGAGCGGCCGCCGCAAGGACCGCGGGGACCGCAAACGGAAGATCACCTCCCGCGCCCTCGCCGACCTCGAGGCTTGGCTCGGCGCGAGACGCGCGGCGGAGTAGGCCGCGCTCGCCTTTACCACCGCCCCGTCCAGGCCTTGGCCGCGAGGCGCCAGACGAGGCCCGGCGGGCGCTCGGCAACGACGGCGCTGTGCACGTCATACCCGGCGCGCTCCAGCCGCTTCAGATAGGTCTCGGCCACCGTGGCTGAGAGAAGCGCGGGCAGCGCGCGGCGCGGCACCTGTCCGGCGAGATCGCGGGCTTCGGTAAGGCGCAGCCGGGCGATGCCGGCGAGCTCGGCGACGATCGCGGGCAGAGCTGCGGGCGGGTCCCTCCGGAACAGGTCTTCGGCGGCGAGCGCGTGCTCGGCGAGCACGCTCTGCGGGATGAATACGCGCCGGGCGCGGGCATGGAAGGGAATGGCGCGCAACAGGCCAGTGAGCGCGTAGGCCGTGCCGATCGCCCGTCCCGCATCCCGGGCCGGTTCGGTGGCCGCGCCCAGGACCTCCAGCATCAGTTCGATCAGCGTCCCTGAGCTGTTCTCCGCATAGGCGAGGAGGTCCTCCAGGCGCTCGGGCGGCGCCTCCGACAGGTCCTCCTCGCGCGCATCGATCATCCGCTCCACCCGCGCGCGGTCCAGCCCGGTCTCCTGCAGGGCGGCCGCCAGTGCCTGCGCCACGTCGTGGGCCGGGGGTTGACCGGCATCGATCTGCTCCAGCGCGTCGCGCCACCATTGCAGGCGGATTTGCCCGAGGATGGGCTGCGTGACCACCTCGCGCACGCGGGCGATCTCGTAATTGAAGGCGATCAGGGCAAACAAATGCCGCCGCGACTCGGCCGGCGCGAACAGCGCCGTCACATAGCGGTCGGGATCCAGCTTGCGCGCCTGCTCGGCCAGTCCCGGCGCGGCGTGCGCTGGGTCCCGGGCCGGTTCAGCGGCCACCTTGCCTACCTGCGCCATCCTCGGAGCGTGCCACATTGCCGCACCCCGAACCTGTGTTATCTTCGGACGCGAATTCGCGCTTTCTCAGGGGGCCCATCGGACTATGAAAAATCCACTCGAAAACCTGCACCTGACCCTGATCATCGGGGTGGTGCTTGCGGTGGTCGCGCTGTTGCTGCTGCATCCCGGCGACGTCTTCAGCGGCCCGTGGTGGCAGTTCTTCTTCCGCTGGCTGCACGTGCTGGCCGGCATCTTGTGGATCGGTCTGCTCTACTATTTCAACTTCGTGCAGATCCCGTCCATGCCCAAGATCCCGGACGAGCACAAGCCGGCGATCGGCAAGGTGATCGCCCCCAACGCCCTGTTCTGGTTCCGCTGGGCGGCGGCGGCGACGGTGTTGTTCGGCGCCATCACCGCGCTCGCCAACGGTTATCTGGTGGAGGCGCTGACCTTCCAGGACGGCGTGCGCACCATCGGGCTCGGCATGTGGCTGGCGCTCATCATGGCCTTCAATGTGTGGTTCGTGATCTGGCCAAACCAGAAGCGGGCGCTCGGCCTCGTCGAGGCGGACGCCGATTCCAAGAAGCGCTCGGCGCGCACCGCCATGCTGTTCTCGCGGACCAACACCATGCTGTCGATCCCGATGCTCTATGCCATGATCGCGCAGCAGAATATCGGGGGCTGACCGCCGCCTCTTCCCGAAGGGCGCGCCGTCGGGCGCGCCCTTTTTCTTTACGGCACCGCGATCAGCGCGGCCACCACGCGCCGGTCCTCGGCGGCCAGCACATTGTAGGTACGGCAGGCCGCGCCCGTATCCATCAGCTCGAAGCCAAGCCCGGAGCGGCGGAAGAGCTGCCGCAAGCCCGGGGGCACCTGGGTCAGCCGCGCGCCGCAGCCGAGCAGCACGACTTCGAGGGTCTCGCGCACGGCCATGATCGGCGCCAGGTTTTCGAGAGTGACCTCCTCCACCGCCGCCACCGGCCAAGCCAGCGTCCGGTCCGGGAAGACGATGAGCGAGCCCTCATGGGCCGTGCCGCTGACCGTGAAACGGCCCGCGCCGTAGCTGTCGATGATCTGCCGTCCGGCCGGGACCAGCGGGGTGATGTCCATGGACATGCGTGAGGCGCCCTCCTCAACGGAAAGGACGGCCGGCGCGGCGCGGCGGTTCGGCCGGCTTTAAGGCTTGGCGGCGGGCTGGGCCTCGCCGGCCGGGGCTGCGGCCTCGCGTTCCCGGGCCTGTTTCAGCCCGAGATAGATCAAGAGCGGCACCGCCACCCCGAAGGAGGAGAAGGTGCCGATCAGCACGCCCCAGATCATCGCGATCGCAAAGCCGCGGATGACCTCGCCGCCGAAGATCACCAGCGCGATGAGGACGAGCAGCGTCGTCATCCCGGTCAGCACGGTGCGCGAGAGCGTGGCGTTGATGGCGTGGTTCAGCAGGTCCGCGAGCGGCATCTTCTTGTATTTGCGCAAGTCCTCGCGGACGCGGTCGAAGATCACCACGGTGTCGTTGATGGAGTAGCCCGCGATGGTCAGGACCGCCGCCAAGGTCGGCAAGTTGAATTCGAACTGGAGCAGCGAGAACAGCCCCATCGTCGTGATGACGTCATGGATCAGCGACAGCAGCGCCGCCACGCCGAACTGCCACTCGAAGCGGAACCAGACATAGGCGGCGATCGCACCCATCGCCAACAGCGTGGCGATGATGCCGCCGCGCACCAGCTCGGCGCCCACCTTGGGGCCGACCACCTCGATGCGGCGATACTCGGCGACTGTATCGCCCAGCTCCCCCTTGACCTTCTCGATGGCCGCGAGCTGCGCCCGCTCGCCGCCCGGCTGCTCGCCGAAATTGATCAGCACGTCGGTGGGCGCGCCGAACTCCTGCAGCCCGACCTCCCCCAGCCCGAGGCCGTTCAGCCGGTTGCGCAACTCGGCGATGTCGGCCGGACCGTTCGTGCGGGCCTCGATGAGGATGCCACCCCGGAAATCCACGCCGAAATTGATGCCGCGGGTCGCCATCAGCCCGAAGGAGAGCAGGATCAGCGCCGCCGAGAAGCCGAGGAACAGCAGCCGCCGGCCGATGAAATCGAACTTCGTGTTGTCCTTGATGAGGCGCAATTTGCGCATGGGCTTGAGGCCTTTAAACCGGAACGGCCGACGGGCGGCGCTGCCGCAGCCAGGTCACGACCATCAGCCGCGTCAGCATGATGGCCGTGAACATCGAGGCGAGGATGCCGATGGTCAGCGTCACGGCGAAGCCGCGCACCGGCCCGGTGCCGAACTGGAACAGGAGCGCCGCCGCGATCACGGTGGTGAGGTTGGA
>JAREAF010000329.1 GCA_029240475.1 Rhodospirillales bacterium
GAGCCCGCGGGCGTCCGGTCCGTCCGGCCCGCGCTCGGGCAGGCGCGGCGCGGTCAGGGTGGCGTGCAGCGCCCGTCCCGGCCGGCGCTCGATGCGCACCGGCACCCGCCCCGCCTCCTCCTCGAGGGTGATGGCGAGCCCCGGTTCGGAGCCGGGCCACGAGAAGGCGCCGAGCTCCGCGAGCGCGATCGCGGTCCCGATCGTCGGATGACCCGCGAAGGGCAGCTCATAGGCCGGCGTGAAGATGCGCACCTGGCGGCTCAGCGGCGCGCCTTCAACCGGCGTGACGAAGGTCGTTTCGCTCAGATTGAACTCGCGCGCGATGGTCTGGAACAAGGTGGGGTCGATCCCGCGCGCATCGGGGAAGACCGCCAGCGGGTTGCCGCCGAACGGGGTCTCGGTGAAGACGTCGTAGGTGAGAAAGGGGAAGTCCGTCATGTCGCGCTCGCAGTCTGGTTCGGGGATCCGACCAGCATGCGCGGACCCCCTTTTCTGCGCAATCGGGGCGGCGGGTGGGGCGACAAACCGTCGTTTGCCCGCTAGACCCGGCGCCTGAGCCCATGCCACAGCATTGGCCATGTACATACCCGCTCACTTTGCCGAGACCGACCCCGAGAAGCTGACCGCGGTGATCGGCGACTACAATTTCGGCACTCTGATCAGCGCCGGGCCGCGAGGGCTGTTCGCCACGCACCTGCCCTTCGTCCCCGATCCCGCGCGCCCGCGCGAGCTTCTGCACGCGCACATGGCCCGGGCCAATCCGCACTGGCGCGACTTCGCGGAATCAGGCGGCGAGGCGCTGGCGATCTTCCAGGGCCCGCACGCCTATGTCTCGGCCACCTGGTACGCCACCCGGCCCAAGGTGCCGACCTGGAACTACATCGCCGTCCATGTCTATGGCCGGGTGCGCCTGCGCACCCAGCCGCAGGAGATCCTGGAGACCTTGGCGCTGACCGCCCGCTATCAGGAGGCGGGGCGGGCGCAGCCCTGGCGCATGGAAGATCAACCCGAGCCATTCCTCGCGGGCATGGCGCGCGGGGTGGTCGCGCTCGAGCTCGCGGTCGAGCGTATCGAGGGCAAGTTCAAGCTCAGCCAGAATGTCGGCCGGGCCGACCAGGAAGGGGCGATCGCCGGCCTTGAGCGGGAAGGCGACGCGTTGTCGCTCGCGACGGCGGAAGCGATGCGGCGGGCCTGCGGGCTGGACGTCGAAACCGGAAAGGATGATCCGCGATGACCGTGACCGTCGCCGCCACGCAGATGAGCTGCGGCTGGGACGAGGAGGCCAATCTCGACAAGGCCGAGCGGCTAATCCGCCGCGCGGCCAAGGGTGGCGCGCAGATCATCCTCCTCCAGGAGATGTTCGCCACTCACTTCTTCGCCTTCAACGACTGGAAGCCGGACTACTTCGCCCTGGCGCGGCCGCTCGCGGGCAATCCCATCCTGGAGCGGATGGCGCGCCTCGCGCGCGAGCTGGGCGTGGTGCTGCCCGTCGACATCTTCGAGCGCGCGAACAACGCTTACTACAACACCATCGTCGTGATCGATGCGGACGGGCGGCAGCTCGGCATCTACCGCAAGTCCCACATTCCGGCCGGGCCGCCGGGCTGCTTCGAGAAGATCTACACCAGCCCCGGCGACACCGGCTTCAAGGCCTGGCGCACCGCCCATGCGCCGATCGGGGTCGGCGTCTGCTGGGACCAGTGGTTCCCGGAGTCGGCCCGGATCATGGCGCTGAAGGGCGCCGAGGTCCTGTTCTATCCGACCGGCATCGGCTCGGACTGCCACGGCCATTGGCAGCGCGCCATGCAGGGCCATGCGGCGGCGAACCTGACGCCCTTGGTTGCGGCCAACCGGGTCGGCAGCGAGACCGGGGACCTCGGCACCACGAACTTCTGGGGACGCTCCTTCATCGCCGGGCCGACCGGCGAGATCGTGGCCGAGGCCGGCGGGGAGGACGAGACCGTGATCCTGGCCAGCTTCGACCTCGAGGCGATTCGCGAGATGCGCGCCAATTGGGGCGTCTTCCGCGACCGCCGGCCCGACCTCTACGGGCCGCTCCTCACTTTGGATGGGGAGCACCCGGTCGCCCCGAGCGTTTGAGTGCCGGGCCAACTCCAGCCGCCTTCGCGCGGCTCATAGGAAGCAGAGTTTCAAGCTGGCCCACATTGGGGTAGTTTACTTCCAATGCAGCAGCCAGCCCCGCTCCGAAAGCTCGCCGCCATCATGGCGGCCGACATGGTCGGCTACAGCCGGCTCATGGAGGTCGATGAGCCGGGAACCCTCGCGCGCCTCAGGACCCACCGTCTCGAGGTGGTCGACCCCGCCATCGCCAAGAACCGCGGGCGCATCGTCAAGACGGCGGGCGACGGCATGCTGGTGGAGTTCAGCAGCGTGATCGATGCCGTCCAGGCCGCGGTCGAGATCCAGCGCCGCATGAACCGGCGCAACACGGACGTCGCCTCCGACCGCCGGATCGAGTTCCGCATCGGCATCAATCTCGGCGACGTGATCATCCAGGAGGACGACATCTTCGGCGACGGCGTCAATGTCGCCGCGCGGCTGGAGGAGTTGGCCGAGCCCGGCGGCATCTGCATCTCCTACGCCGTCCGCGACCAGCTCGGCCTCAGGATGGATGTGCGATTCGAGGATCTGGGCGACCAGCTGATGAAGAACCTCGCCCGGCCGATCCGCGCGTTCCGGGTGCATTGGGACGAACCCGCGCCCGCGCCCGCAGCCGAGGCGGGCGGCGCGCCTGCGGCCAAGCAGGTGGGAGCGGAGCCGAGGGGCGAGCGGCCCTCGATCGTGGTGCTGCCGCTCGCCAACATGAGCGGGGACGGGGGCGAGCAGGACATGTTCGCCGACGGACTGACCGAGGACATCATCACCGAGCTGTCCCGCTTCCGCGAGCTGTTCGTCATCTCGCGCAGCTCGAGCTTCGTCTTCAAGGGCAAGCCGGTCAATCTGCGCGAGGTGGCGCGCGAGCTGGGCGTGCAGTTCGTGCTCGAAGGGAGCGTGCGCAAGGCCGCCAACCGCGTCCGCGTCACCGTGCAGCTCATCGATGCCGAGCTCGACCGGCATGTCTGGGCCGAGCGCTTCGACCGCGAGATGGAGGACGTGTTCGCCATCCAGGACGAGGTGGTCGCCTCCATCGTCGCGACCTTGGCCGGGCGCGTCGAGGCGGCGAGCCGCGACCGCGCAAAGAACAAGCCGACCGAGAACATGGCGGCCTATGAATGCGTGCTGGCGGGGAAGACGCTGCACCATCGCCGCTCGCCCGAGGCGAACAAGCAGGCGCTGCAGATGCTCGACCGGGCGATCCAGCTGGACCCCGGCTATGCGCATGCCCATGCCTGGAAGGCTTGCGTCCTGGGCCAGGCCTGGTCGAACGGCTGGGCCAAGGACCGCGAGGCCACCTGGAAGAAAGTGGTGGCCGAGCTGGAGACGGCGCTCCGCCTCGACGAGAACGACAGCGACGTCCATCGCATCCTCGCCGCCGTCAACCTCGTAGGGGGCGACCACGACCAGGCCGCCTATCATCAAAGCCGGGCGCTGCAGCTGAATCCCAACGACGACCTCATCGTCGTGCAGCAGGGCGAGATCCTGACCTGGCAGGGCCGGGCCGAGGAGGGGATCGGCTGGGTCCAGAAGGCGATGCGCCTCAACCCCTATCACCCGGAGCGGTTCTGGAGCCATCTCGCCCGCTCCTATTTCCTGGCCGGTCGCTATGGCGAGGCCGTCGAGGCGCTGCACCGCATCTCCACGCTCGACGTCAACCAGCGCGCGCTGCTGGTCGCCGCCCTGGCCCAGCTCGACAGCGAGGACAGCGCGCGCGCGCAGGCCGCAAGCCTGCTGGAGTGCGATCCCGCGTTCCGCATCTCCGCGCATGTGAAGTGCCTCTACTTCAAGCACGAGGCCGACCGCGCGCATTACCGCGACGCGCTGCGCAAGGCCGGGCTGCCGGAGTGAGCGGGATTCCCTTCTCCCCTCCACGGTACCCTTTCGAATGGGCCACCTACGCGGATGACGACTCGCCCGTCGCGTCCGATCACCTCGCCCCGCGGCAGCGGGGAGAGGTCGGCGAGGGCGAAACCCGAGCCGGGTGAGGGGTTTCGGGTTGCCGATGCGTTGAGGAGTTCGCGCCCATGCAGCGCCCCTCACCCGCCTCGCTGCGCTCGGCACCCTCTCCCCGCTTCGCGGGGCGAGGAGGTGATTCGCGCAGGTTCCTCTCCTCGCGTTGGGGCAGGGGTCACACCTCCGCCTGCGCTTTTTCCAGATCCTCCACCAGCATCCGGTACTGCGCGGCTTCGGCCTTCGCATCCATCTGCCGCAGCACGGAGGCGGGATGGAGAGTGACCATGAGGCGCCGGCCGCCTTCCTCGAGCACGCGCCCCCGGGTGCGCCCGATGGTGACGTCGCGCCCGAGCAGGGCGCGCGCGGCGCTCGCGCCCATCGCCACGAGCAGCTTGGGCTGCACCAGCTCGATCTCGCGCTCCAGCCAGGCCGAACAGGCGCCGATCTCGCGCGCATGCGGGCGCTGGTGGATGCGCCGCTTGCCGCGCGGCTCGAATTTGAAATGCTTGACGGCGTTGGTGACATAAACCCGGTCGCGCGCGATG
>JAREAF010000330.1 GCA_029240475.1 Rhodospirillales bacterium
GCGCTCCGGCTGCGGCTCGGCCGGAACGAGGGCGCGCACCGAAACGGCATGACTGGCTTCGTCCGGCGGCGCGAGGCGCGGGCCGACGGTGACGCTGCCGATCTCGCGCCAGGCGAAGCTCTCATAGATCTCCGCGCGGTAGCGGCCGCCGCTCATCGCCTGATCGACCGCGATCAGCAGATCGCCGACCTGCGCATAGGTCAGGAAGTGCGGCGACAACCGCTTCCAGGTCTCGGCCAGCGCGAAGCCCAGATAGTCGCGCGCGTCGAACAGCGCCTGCCGGAAGGCGCGCGCGCGGCCCGGATAGGCCGCATCGAACGCCGCCTGCACCGCCGGCAGATAGGCCGGGTATTCTCCCACCAGGTCCGACAGGTCGGCGACGGCGCGCGAGATGAGTACCCGCTCGACCAGCAGCTCCTGGAAGATGTCGACCAGCGTGTCGAACAGCGCGCCGGTCAGCGGCTGCGAGAGGTCGTGCTCGTCGTCCCAGCCGGCCGCGAACTGCGACAGCTTCGCCGAATTGCTGGCGAGCCGGATCTGGTCCGAGGTCGAGAGCTCGGCGAACCGGTTCAGCTCGTTCAGCGCATAGAGATTGCCGCGCGTCTCGTCGAGCAGCCGGTCGACCATCGAGGCGAAATGCAGCGAGGCGATCAGCGCCGTCATGTCGGCGGCCGACTCGTGGAAGCCGAAATATTCGCCCTGTCCGGTCGCGAGGTTCGGCACGCCCAGCGTGCCGTAGATGATCAGATGGCCGAACTCGTGCGCGATCACGTCGAAGTTCAGCGCATAGGGGACGATCGTGCCGTCCTTGTTGGGGTGCTCGCCGACCTCCATGTAGCCGTAGCCGGCGCGGGCATTGTCGAGGATCGGCAGGATCGTGACCTCGAGCCGGCGGAAGTGCCGGGAGAAATGCCACGGGATGGGGCCGCCGAAATAGCGCTCCCAGACATCCATGACGAAGCGCGTGGTTCCGTAGACATGCGCCAAGGCGAATTCCGGCGTGCCGAGCGGAATGTGGTCGAAATGGCCGTCAGGTCCCGGGCGCACCGGCGGCCGGATCGGGCCCGACCAGGGCGGCAGGTAGAGGGCCGCCGCGCCGATCGGCTGCGGAACCAGCCCGTAGGCCGCGGGCTTGCCGATCGGATCGATGACATAGAGGCGGTCGTCGGAGGGGCCGGGCCCGATCGAACCGGGCGGCCCCGAAATGTACACGATCTCCGGCAGCCGTTCCAGATGCAGGAACGGCGCCTGCGGAAATAGCCTGAACCGGGTGCCGCCGCTCGGCGCGCCTCGCATCCCTGCCTCTTTCGAGTATGACGATCCGGGAAGTCAGACCAGTGCCGTCACTCTTCAGCAGATTGCTCGTCCAGCATGCGCTCCAGCCGCAACGCACGGTCGAACTCCGCGAGACCCGCAAAGCCCAAATTGCGGGCATGGGCCTCGATGTCGTCCGGCATCGTTCGGCCGAGTTTCCGCTCAAAGTACCACAATCGCAGCGCGGGTCTTCCAGGCGCAGTAGAGGCATCTACATCCGATTGGGCGAGTACGTCCCGCTTTCGTCGCGCGCGGTCGGCGAGACTGTCGTACGAGCCTGCTAGGCGCAGCTCGTCCAGGATGTGAGGCTCCAGGGAAGCCCGCGACACATCGCAAAGCGCCTCGAGCCGGCACTGCTCGCCAAGCAGTCGTTCGAGCGAATCCGCGCTCAGCCGGTTGTGCTCGAGCCAGGTATCCAGACCGGCACGGCTGAACAGGCCGAGCTCGCTGCGCAGCCGGGTCAGACGCGCTCGCAGGGCCTCGGCCGAAGGCTCCAGACCCATGCGCCGCGCTTCTGCTCCCGCGAGGAGACGGAGCAGCGCGCCCGCCACCGCGCGGGCATAGGCCTCACCCCCTTGCAGCCGCAGCTCCTCGAGGATGCCCCGGTCCGCGTCCTCCGGCTGCTCGCCGGCGCCGAACTCCGTGCGGCCGTTGGCGAACATCGAGTTCCAATAATGCGTCCACTCGAACTGGAAGCCCGGCCGAGGCGGCTCGCGATGGCCCGGCATCTCCTGCATGGCGGCGATCATCGCCAAAGCGTCTTCGCGCTTTTGGTCGATGCGACCGTTCGGCAGCCAGCTCTCGAGAGCCGCACGCTCCTCCTCGCCGAGACCGAGGTCGCGTGCGGCCGCGAGGAGCACGTCCCAGCTCCGGTGCGGAAAGAACAGGGACTTGGCGTGCCGCTCGAGCGCATGACGGCTCGCGGCCCCCAGCACACCCTCCGACTGAGCCCGAGCCAGGGTCGCCCGGATGTTGACCATCGGCTCGGAGGCGGGAAGGAATCCGGTCTCGGCCGGGCCGTGCACCACCGCGACCTCGTCGTCATCCTCCAGAACGCCGTCGCGGAAATCTTCGAAGATCCGGCCGACGCCGCGCATGCCGAACGGGTGCAGCTCCGCCGCGCGGAGGGCGCCCATGCTGGCGCTGCCGAACACATCGATCCCTTGCGAGATCGCCCACAAGATCTCCTTGTGCCAGACCGAGGGGGCGCCGCTGAAGAAGCCGTCGATGATGCCGATGGCAGCCGGCCTGCGCTGCGCCGCCCGATAGATGTCGCCTTGGGCGACGGGAGGCAGGCAGGTGAAATCGGAGACCTCGGCGACGTCGTCGCGCCGCAGGGTCGGCCCGACGAAGAGATAGGCGCTCACCTGCGCCGCTCCGCGACGGCCCGGGCGCGCGCGCCAGGGACATAGCCGGCGTGATGATCGGACCCTTCCAGGCCCGGAACGACGGCGCGGACCACCGCAATCTCGAACTCAGGCCGGGTCAGATCGACGACGATCGCCTCCCTTATGCCCGCCGATTTGAGGCGCTCCAGGAGCCACGCGACCTCCGCCTCGAAATCCTCGAAGAAGAAGCGCCCGGTCTCGGCGAAGCTCCGCATCGGCGAGACCGGCCGCATCAGAGCGCGTGCGCTGCGAAGGCGCGCCTCCAACGTCGCCGGCAGATAGTCGGCATGCTCAATGTCTTCGCGCGAGCCGACGATGTAGGTCGTGCGGACCTGCACGGCCTCGGTCAATGCACGCAGCAGCGCCACTTCCCGGACGGGATGGCAGCCGGCGCCCTGTCCCAGATGGTCGATCTCGCCCGTCCGGTCTGCGACGAGGCACTGGAAGGCCGGCACGCCGACATCCGTGGCAATATCCCACACTGCCACCTCGAGCTCGGCCGCTTCGAGCCGTTCAAGCACCGCGCGGCAGAGCTCGTCATCGACCGTGGAGAGGTCGAGCCGCGCCTGGTCCTGCATGGCCGGAGCGGTGCGGCGCCACAGGCTGGTGGCGTCGCGCTCGATCACCTCGCAGAGCGCATGGCTCACGGCCTCGAGCACGTGGTTGCCGGATGCCAATCCGTTGGTGCTCGATTCGAAGCAACCGCTGCCCGGCGGCTCCGGCACGGTCGCGTTCATGTGCACGCATTCGTAAGGCAGCCAGACGGACCGTTCCCCGATCAGGTCGCGCCCCTCGACCCACAGCATGGGCAGCTCGGCGCGGAACCGTCCCGCCGACGACCGCGGCAGCGCTTCGATGTCGACGACAGCCTCCGATCTGCGCAGATCGGCAAAGCTGCCGTAGCGCAGCGGCAAGCGCATATGCTCGGCGTGCCAGGTCTCGACGGCCTCCATCAGACCGGACGCCTTGGCGCATGCGAGGTCGGTGCCCTTGCCGTGGAAGACCGCGCTGGATCGCGCATTGGGCCGGCAGACCATCACGACGGGAATGCCGGTCCGGTCGAGGCCGGTGAGGTTGGCCACGCGCGTGATGCCGAAGCTCGACAGCAGCGGCTGCAGGCGGGCGATGGTCTGCTCGGGCGCAAGCGTGCGGTGCGTTCCGCGACGATACGCCTTGCCAGCAGCGTCGTTGCCGCAATGGACGTCCATGAGGCCTTCGGATCTCGGACGGTCGCCGGGAAGACTATACTCTTGCGACCGAAAGCCGGAAACGCAACCGCCTGTAGGATGGCGCCGCTCCCGTCCGTGTGAAGGTGATCCCTCTTTCGTGGTGCAGGGCTCATGAGCGATGCGGATGTGAGGTCGCTCAGAAGCATCTCCTTCTTCAGCGATCTCGACGATGCCGCCTTGGCGGCCGTCGGCGCCGCCTGCCGCACCAGGAGGTTCCCGGCTCGCCAGGTGATGATCGGCCATAAGGACCAGTCCTTCGACGTGCTCTTCCTGCTCGCCGGGCTGGCGCGCGTCAGCATCTATTCCTCCGGAGGACGGCAGGTCAGTTTTCGCGACATCCGTCCGGGCGCGATTTTCGGCGAACTCTCCGCCATCGACGGGCAGGCACGCTCCGCCAGCGTGGAATGCGTTGACCCCTGCACGGCGGTGATCATGCCGCGCAAGGCCTTTCTGCAAGCGCTGGCGGACCATCCGCCCTTCACGATGGCGGTGATGCGGCACCTGACGGCGCAGGTGCGCAACCTGACCGAGCGCGTGTTCGAGTTCAGCACATTGGCGGTGCGCAACCGCGTCCAGGCGGAGCTGCTGCGGCTCGCCGGCGACCCGGACCCGCAGGCCAAGGAGGCGCTGCTGTCGCCGGCGCCCACCCATGTCGAGATCGCCAGCCGCATCAGCACCCATC
>JAREAF010000331.1 GCA_029240475.1 Rhodospirillales bacterium
AAATTTCCGGCCCTTCCAGAGGGGCCCGATCGCATTCTCCTCGACATAATGGCAAAGCTCGCCGTCGCGCAGCACGAAGCAGACGCCATCGGCGCCTGCAAGGATGCGGGCATTGTCGCGCACCACGGCGACGACATCCTCGATGCGGCGGGCCAGCGACAGGCGCTCGATGGCGTCCAGCAGGAACTGCCAGTTGCCTGCGCGGTCGCCATGCGGGATCACATTTATGGAGGAGGACGTCATGCGCCTTCGTTGATTGACCAGCTCAAAGCGGGAAGGCGCGAATCTTAAGCTGGCCGCGGCCGGCGATGTCAATCAGACTCGATGTCCCGAACGGCTAGGTGCGCGGGCGCCCGGACCTGCCGGCCGCCTCGAGCCAGGCGGGCAGGTCGTCGGTGACGTGATGGATATGGTCGCCCTCGGCCGCGTCCTGCGCCCACACGCTATCGGTCTTGACCAGCACGGTGGTCATGCCGAGCGCCGCCGCCGGAACGAGATTGCGCGGCAGGTCCTCGATCAGCGCGGCGCGCCGGGGCTCGACGGCGTGCGATCGGATCAGCCCTTCATAGGCCGCCATCTCCGGCTTGGGCAGGTAGCCGGCGGCAACGATGTCGAACACTCCCGAGAAATGATCGACGACGCCAAGCCGGTCCATCACCCGCTCGGCATGCGCGACCGAGCCGTTGGTGAAGATGAGCTTGCGGCCGGGCAGCCGCTCCAGGGCCGCGCCGAGCCGGGCATCGGGCTGCACCGCCGAATAGTCGATCGCGTGCGCCGCCTCGAGGAAGCGCTCCGGCGGGCATTCGTGATTGATCATCAGCCCGCGCAAGGTGGTGCCGAATTCCTTGAGATAGCGCTTTTGCAGCGCGCGCGCCTCGACCGGGTCAAGTTTCAGGAACTCGCAGATGAACGCTCCCATGTTCCGGTCGACCTGGTCGAACAGGCGGCAGGAGGCCGGATAGAGCGTGTTGTCGAGGTCGAAGACCCAGGTGTCGATATGGTCGAGGCGCATCCCGTCTTATCTAATCACGCCGGATCAGGGTGCCCACCCCGTGGTTGGTGAAGATCTCCAGGAGGAGCGCATGCGGCACCCGCCCGTCGAGGATGACCGCCGCCTCGAGCCCGCCCTCGATCGCCTCGATGCAGGTCTCGAGCTTGGGGATCATCCCGCCCGAGATGGTGCCGTCGGCGATCAGCTCGCGCGCGCGGCTTAGGGTCAGCTCGGCGATGAGGTTGCGCTCCTTGTCGAGCACGCCGATGACGTCGGTCAGCAAGAGCAGGCGCGTCGCCTTGATCGCCGCCGCGACCGCGCCGGCCACGGTGTCGGCGTTGATGTTGAAGGTCTCGCCGTCGGGGCCGGCGCCGATCGGCGCGATCACCGGGATCATGCCGCCCTGCTCGAGGCGCGTCAGCATCGAGGCGTTGATCTCGGTCGGCTCGCCGACATAGCCGAGATCCAGCACCTTCTCGATGTTCGAATCGGGATCGCGGCGCGCGCGCGTCAGTTTCCTCGCCTGGATCAGGTGGCCGTCCTTGCCGGAGAGCCCGACCGCCGTCCCGCCGGCCTCGCTGATGGCGGCGACGATCTCCTTGTTGATGGTGCCGGAGAGCACCATCTCGACGATCTCGACGGTCTCGGCATCGGTGACGCGCAGCCCGTCGATGAACTCGCTCTTGATCTTGAGGCGGTCCAGCATGCGGCCGATCTGCGGGCCGCCGCCATGCACCACCACCGGATGGATGCCGACCTGCTTCAGGAGCACGATGTCGCGCGCGAAAATGTCAGCGAGCTCCGCATCGCCCATGGCGTGCCCGCCATATTTGATGACGAAGGTCTTGCCGGCATAGCGCCGCATATAGGGCAGGGCCTCGGTCAGCGTGCGCGCGGTCCTGAGCCACTGCTTGGTCTCGCCGAAATTGGTGGGTCCCTGCGCCATCCGATGCCCCCCCTCTCACTCCCCCGCCGCGAAGCCCGCGAGCGCGGTCCTCAGCTCCTCGATCCCCGCGCCCGACACCGCGCTCGTCGAGACGAGCTCGGGATGGGCCGCGACGTGCCGCGCCGCCTCCTCGCCCACCGCGGCGCGCACGCGCGCCAGCTCGGGCCCCTTGGGCTTGTCCGACTTGGTCAGCACGATCTGGTACGACACGGCCGCCTCGTCCAGCATTTTCATCATCTCGCGGTCGGGCTCCTTGAGCCCGTGGCGCGAATCGACCAGCAGCAGGACCCGGCGCAGGCCCGGCCGGCCCCTCAGATAGTCGCGGGTGAGCCCGGTCCAGGACTTGATGTCCGACTTCGACGCGCTCGCATAGCCGTAGCCCGGCAGGTCCACCAGCATCAGCCGCTCGCCGAGGAGAAAGAAATTGAGCTGCCGGGTGCGGCCCGGCGTGATGGAGACGCGGGCCAAGGTCTTGCGGCCGGTGAGCGCGTTGACGAGGCTCGACTTGCCCACATTGGAGCGGCCGGCGAAGGCGATCTCGGGCAGGGTCGCCGCGGGAACCGCATCGGCGGTCGCGGCCCCGGCCACGAAGCGGCAATCCTGCGCGAACAGCCAGCGCCCGAACTCGAGCCGCTCCTGCGCGGCGCGCGCGGCATCGGCCTCTGCGCCGGCGTCGGGGTTCAGGGCTTCACCCCCATGCGCCACATGATGAAGCGCTGCTGCAGGATCGAGAGCACGTTGTTCCACGCCCAGTAGATCACCAGTCCTGCCGGGAAGGCCGCCAGCATGAAAGTGAAGACGACCGGCAGCGCCATGAACATCTTGGCCTGGATGGGATCGGGCGGCGCCGGGTTCAGCTTCTGCTGCACGAACATGGTGATGCCCATGATGACCGGCCAGGCGCCGATCGCGAGCAGGCTCGGCGGATCCCACGGGATGAGACCGAACAGGTTAAAGAGCGAGGTCGGGTCCGGCGCGGAGAGATCCTGGATCCAGCCATAGAAGGGCGCGTGGCGCATTTCGATGGTGACGAAGAGCACCTTGTAGAGCGCGAAGAAGACCGGGATCTGGATCACCACCGGCAGGCAGCCGGAGACCGGGTTCACCTTCTCGCGCTTGTAAAGGGCCATCATCTCCTGATTGAGCTTCTGGCGGTCCTCGCCATAGCGCTCCTTCAGCTGCTGCATCTGCGGGGCCAGCTTCTTCATCTGGCTCATGGCCCGATAGGATTTGTTGGCGAGCGGCAGGAACAAGAGCTTGACCATGACGGTCAGCAAAAGGATCGCCACGCCGAAATTCCCGACCACCTTGTAGATCTTGTCGAGCACCCAGAAGATCGGCTGCGTCAGGAACCAGAGCAGGCCGAAATCGACCGCCCGCTCAAACAAGGGCAAACCGAGTTCGTCGCGATAGCGCTCGAGAAGGTTCACCTCCTTGGCGCCCGCGAAGAGGCGGCTGGTGCTTTCGGCCGCAGCGCCGGGCGCGATGGTGAGGCTGGGAGCGGCATAGCCGGCTTGGTAATGCGGTGCGCCGGCCGCTTCGAAGAACGCGAATTCACTGATGGCCGTTTGCTGCTGATCGGGGGCGAGCGCCACCAGCCAATATTTGTCGGTGATGCCGAGCCACCCTCCCGCCGTTTCCTCCGTGATCTTGCGTTCCTGCTGCTCCGCCAGCTCGTCGTAATTGATCTCGCGCAACGTTCCGTTCAGGACGCCGATCAGCCCTTCATGCAAGATATAGAAGCCGGCGGTGGTCGGCGTGCCCACGCGCACGATGCGTCCATAAGGGGACAAGGTGACGGGCTGCGTCCCCCGGTTGACCACGCGCTGGGTGACCGTGAACATGTAATTGCGGTCGAGCGCGATCACCCGCTCGAAGCGCAGGCCCGCACCGTTGTCCCAGCTCAGGGTGACGGGCTGATCGGGCGTCAAGGTTGGGCTGGAGGCCTGCCAGGGCGTGTCGCGCTGCGGCACGGGGATCGAAGCGCCCTGCGCGGGGAACCACCCGAATTCGGCGAAGTAGGCCTCCTTGCCGCCGACGGGATTCAGCAGTTCGATCTTGGGGCTGTCGGGCTTGGTCGTGACCTCGTAGTCGTCGAGCGTGAGATCGTCGATGCGCGCGCCGGCCAGCGCGATCGATCCGGTCAGGCGCGCCGAATCGATCCGCACGCGCCGGGTCGAGGCCAGCGCTTCGCTGCGCGTCGGGAGGGTGACGGCCGGGACCGCCGCGCCCGTGGTCGGGGCCTGGGCCGGTGCAGCCTGCTGCTGCTCGGTCTGCTGCGCGCGCTGCGCCTCCAGTGCCTCCTGCTGGGCGCGGATGCGGGGCAGCTCGAAGAAATAGTAGAACCCCAGGATGATGGCGATCGACAGCACGATCGCCAGGATCATGTTCTTCTGGTCCATCGCGGGTCCGCCGCCGGCCGGTCCTGCCACCCCGTTCTCCCTTCCTAGAGTCCCGTCGCCGGTTCGTGGCTGCGCGCAGGAACCGGATCGTAGCCGCTGCCGCCCAGAGGATGGCACCGGCAGATTCGCCGCAGCGCCAACCAGGAGCCCACAGCCGGCCCGTGCAGCTGGACGGCCTCGCGCGCATAGTCCGAACAGGTCGGCAGATAGCGGCAGCGCGGCCCCAGCACCGGCGAGAGGGTCCATTGATAGACCCTGATCAGCGCGT
>JAREAF010000332.1 GCA_029240475.1 Rhodospirillales bacterium
CACCACAGCACCGGCCCTTTGTTGCGCGCCAGAATGCCGGCTACGAACAACGTCGCCACAGCCGCATGCTCGCTCGCCGCTCCAGCTTGCATGACCTCGTGAAGTGAGTCGAGTGCGAGTCCGCCGCCGGGGAGATGGCGATCAACGGCACGCACTCCGAACGGCAGCGCCTTACGAGAGCGCCCACGGCTCTCAAGCCGACCAATGCGCTCGCGCAGCTCGGACAATGCGAGGGCCTGCCCGGCATTCAGCATGCCTTGCCTCAGGCGTTCGGGATCGTGATGTTGCTATTTTGTTCTCGTCTGCCTTTTGAGTCAACCGCCGCCTTTTTTTGCTGGTGAGCATGGCCGGGCCGAACTCGCGGAGCTGAATTCGCCCAGTAAGCGTTGCCACACGGGGCAATCGTGTTGCACGAATGGCGAAGCTCGACGCCTCGGCCGTTGCCGCGCTGCTGATCGAGATCGGCCAGCGTTCGGTGCTCGCAGGGGAGAACCCATACAAGGCGCGGGCTTACTCGCGGGCGGCGCAGAACCTTTTCGCCCTGACGCTCCCGCTCGGCGAGGTAATTGCCGCCGGTCGACTGCGCGAGATCCCGGGCGTCGGGGAGGCGCTCGCGGCGACAATCGAACAGCTATATGCGCGAGGCACGACACCGAAACTCGAAGCACTGCGAGCCGAGGCGCCGGTGGGGGTCCTGGAGATGCTCCGTATTCCGGGCCTCTCGCCCCAGAAGGTTCGCCAGATTCACCAGGCGCTCGGGATAGAGAACCTGGCCGACCTGGAGAGCGCTTGCCGTGACGGGCGCGTGAGGACGGCAAAAGGTCTCGGACCTGGGCTCGAGACGAAGATCTTGGGCGGGATCGAGCTTCTGCGACGGTCCGGAGGGCTGCGCCTGATACATCACGCCGGCCAACTTCTCGAAGCAGCCGAATTCAATTTGAGGCGATCGCATCCTGAGCTGAAGCGCGTCGCGCTCGCGGGGGATTACCGCAGAGGCTGTGAGCTCGTTTCCGAGCTGGCGATCGTGGCGCAGACGCCCGAACCTGGGACGACACGCGCGATCGAGCTCAATGGCGAGATCAGGCTTTGGCTCGCCGATCAACAGCGATACGGGGCCGCTCTGCTCTTCGCGACGGGATCGCGCGAGCACCTCCAGGAGCTGCAAAAGATTGCAAACGCGAATGGCCTCCAGTTGACGGATGCAGGCCTGCTACGGGGCAAACGCAGCATCCCGACCGAGACCGAGGAGCAGGTCTACCGGGCACTGAACTTGCCCTTCATCCCGCCCGAGCTCCGCGAAGGCGAAGGCTAGGTGGCGCTGGCGCGGGAGAGGCGGCTGCCGGAACTTGTCGAGCAGAACGACCTTCATGGTCTCCTGCATTGCCACACGGACTTCTCGGACGGCGGCAACACTCTTGAAGAGATGGCCGAGGCGACGCGCAAGCGGGGGTATCACTATTTCGGAGTGGCCGACCATTCGCGCAGTGCCGGATACGCCGGCGGCCTCAGCATCGACGAGGTCCAGGAGCAGCACGCGCTCGCCGACGAGCTGAACGCGAGCTACCGGGGCAAGTTCAGAATTCTCAAGGGGATCGAGTCGGACATCCTCCAGGACGGATCCCTCGACTACCCGGACGAGGTGCTGGCCTCGTTCGACTTCGTGGTCGCGAGCGTGCACAGCCGGTTTCGACTTGACGCGAAAACACAAACCGTCCGAATTGTTCGAGCGGTCTCAAATCCCTTCACGACGATTCTGGGCCACCTGACGGGCCGCATGCTGCTGCGCCGGCCAGGCTACGAGGTCGACATTGAGGCGATCCTCAGCGCGTGCGCCGAGCACGGGGTCGCTGTCGAAATCAATGCGAACCCTCACCGGCTTGATCTGGACTGGCGATGGCACGGGCGAGCCCTCGAACTGGGATGCATGTTCAGCATCAACCCTGACGCACACTCAATCGACGAGCTCGACCTCACCCGCTGGGGCGTGCTCATGGCCCGTAAAGGCGGTATCCCGCCAGAGCGCGTCCTCAACAGCTTGGACCTGAAGAGGATAACCGCATTTTTCGACGCACGACACGCGTCCCGAACGCGTAATAGGAGACGGGGGCAATCGGCAGTCAAGAATGGATCGAGGACCTGAGTATCCCCTCCGGCCAACGGTGATGCCGATCGGTGATACGCGCGAGCTCCACGCGGGCCAAAGCATTATCAAGGGTGAGGCGCCATGATCTTTCAAGAGGCGTGGATCAGGCCCACATGCCGCGCATACGGCTTTTGAGATCGACAGGTGCGGTGATGACCGGCCGCGTCGATCGGTCCTGACGCTGCGAAACGGGCCAGGCCAAACAGGCGAAGCGGTCGAGAATGCCGGCCGGGATGAAGCGGGTGCGTGATGCGAAGACGTGTCGATCGCCCGTCGAGGGCTGCTGGTGGGTGAAGAACCGCTGCGGAACGATCAGGTGCAGGTCGTCCTTGGCCCGGGTCATTGCCACATACAGGAGCCGGCGCTCCTCCTCGATCTGCGCGGGCGTTTCAGTTGCCATGTCGGAAGGAATGCAGCCGTCCACGACATTGAGCACATACACGGACTTCCACTCTTGCCCCTTCGCCGAATGGATCGTCGACAGGATTAGATAGTCTTCATCAAGAAGCGGTGCGTCAGCTTGGTCGCTCGTAGCGTTCGGCGGGTCGAGGGTGAGTTCTGTAAGGAAGCGTTCGCGGGTGGGGAACCCCGCCGCGATCTGCTCCAGCTGGTGCAGGTCAGCCCGGCGGATCTGTGCATCCGCGTGAAGTCGCTCGAGGTGGGGCTCGTACCAGGCACGCACGTCGCCAAGGTCGGCCGGCCAGCTCGCTTGGGAAGATCGCAGTCGGACGAATAGCTCGACAAAGGCCGGCCAGTCCTCCCGGGTCGCGGCAGTCGGCCGGAAATCACGTATCACCTCACGGGGCTCAAGCCGCTCCGCGATGCGTTCGAGCAAACGCCCGGCGGTGGTCGGACCGATGCCCGGCAAAAGCTGGAGGACCCGAAAGCCGGCGACCCTATCGCCCGGGTTCTCGGCCAGCCGCAGAACGCTTAATACGTCCTTGACGTGAGCCGCCTCGAGGAAACGTAATCCGCCAAACTTGACGAATGGGATGTTGCGACGGGCGAGCTCGATCTCGAGTTCCGCGCTATGATGCGCAGCTCGGAAGAGGACGGCCTGCGCCTTCAGTGGAACACCCGCTTCGCGCGCTTCGAGGATCCGCTCGACCACATACGTGACCTGATCGCTGCCGTCGCGTACGCTGACGAGGGCGGGCTTTTGAGCCGAGGGCCGGTCCGAGGTCAGGTCTTTGGTAAAGCGCTCGGCCGCGATCGAGATCACCGCGTTTGAGGCATTCAGGATGGCTTGGGTCGAGCGGTAGTTCTTCTCAAGCGTGATGACGTGCGCCGGCGGCGTGAACAGGCCGGGGAAGTCGAGGATGTTGCGGATCTCGGCAGCCCGGAAGGAGTAGATCGACTGCGCGTCGTCACCGACGACCGTGACCCCGCAACCGTCCGGCTTCATTCGGGTCAGAACCAGGGCCTGCAGACGGTTTGTGTCCTGGTACTCATCGACTAGCACATGCTCAAAGCGTTCGCTTATCGCGTTCGCGATCGAGGGCTCGCACATCATCTCGGCCCAGTAGAGCAGCAGGTCATCGTAATCGAGAACGTTCTGGCGCTGCTTGGCGTCGACATAGCCCTTGAATAGGGCCCTGAGCTCGCCCTTCCAGTCCTTGCACCACGGGAATTGCCGCGCGAGCACCACGTCGATCGGAAGCTGTGCATTCACCGCGAGCGAATAGATCGCAAGGCATGTTGCCTTCAGAGGGAAGCGCCTCTCCTTCGTGGATAAGCCGAGCTCGTGCCGGACAAGGTTCATCAGGTCGGCCGAATCCTCGCGGTCATGGATCGTGAACGCGGGATCGATCCCGATGTCGCGGGCGTAATGGCGGAGAAGCCTCGCCCCGATCGCATGGAATGTGCCGGACCAGGTGATCGGTCGTAGGACGGCCGGGTTCCGCAGGGCCACGGCGGAAGCCACAATCCGCTCGACTCGCCGAGCCATCTCGGTCGCGGCACGCCGCGAAAATGTAAGGAGTAAGATGCGGCGCGGATCGGCCCCGTGAACGACAAGGTTCGCTACCCGGTGGGCCAACGTGTTCGTCTTACCGGATCCAGCGCCGGCGATGACAAGTAAGGGGGCCGACGCGCGACTACCATTAGCGACGCCGTGCTCCGCCGCCGCCCTTTGCGCCTCATTCAGGCCGACCAGATGCTGTCCCAGATCCACTGATTCGCCAAACGCTCGCACCCAGTCTGACGCCAGCACGTTTCTGTTTCGTTCACAAGTTCGCTTAAGCAGCGGGTCTGCGGTCGAGAGCGGAGGTTCGAGGACGCTCTGCTTTGACCGAGTCTGGACCCGTCTCGGACATTAGATCAGGTCAGCCACAACGTCCGGAGTTGGCCGAAAGATGAATGACAGCTTTCGAGCTGGAACCGTGGAAAGCTGCCGTTCCCTGGGCATCGTTCCGGCCGATCTATTCCGGCCCCTCCGGCTCGTTGAGCTACG
>JAREAF010000333.1 GCA_029240475.1 Rhodospirillales bacterium
AGCAGCTTCGCTACACTCGCCGCCCTTTTGAGCAGCATCCCGGTTCTAGAATGTCCAGCACGAACCCGCAGCCGATCCGCCGCGAGGATTATCGCGTTCCCGATTTCCTGATCGAGCAGGTCGATCTCGATTTCGACCTGCGCGAGGACGGAACGACGGTTCGCTCGCGCCTGAAGGTCCGGCGCAATCCTGCGTCGGCCGAGCGATCGGCGCCGCTCGCGCTCGACGGCGAGGAGCTGGAGCTCAAGTCGGTTGCGCTGGATGGCGAGCCGCTGGGCCCCAACCGCTACCAGCTCGATTCCGAGCGGCTGGTGATCCGCGACGTCCCCGACGGCTTCGAGCTGGAGGTCGCCACCGAGATTCACCCGCACAAGAACACGGCGCTGTCGGGCCTTTATGTTTCGGGCGGGAATTACTGCACGCAATGCGAGGCCGAGGGCTTCCGGCGCATCACTTTCTTCCCCGACCGGCCCGATGTGATGGCGCGCTACACGACGCGCATCGTCGCCGACAAGGCGCGCTATCCCGTGCTGCTGTCGAACGGCAATCCTGACGGCGCCGGCGATCTGCCTGGCGGACGGCACTGGGCGCGCTGGGTCGACCCGTTCCCCAAGCCCTCCTACCTTTTTGCGCTGGTCGCCGGCGACTTGGCCGCTCTGGAGGACCGGTTCACCACCCGCTCGGGCCGCGAGGTCACGCTCAGGATCTTCGTGCGCGCCGAGGACCTCGACAAATGCGGGCACGCGATGCAGTCGCTGAAGAAGGCGATGCGCTGGGACGAGGAGGTGTTCGGCCGCGAATACGACCTCGACCGCTTCATGATCGTCGCGGTGTCCGACTTCAATTTCGGCGCGATGGAGAACAAGGGCCTCAACATCTTCAACACCAAATACGTGCTGGCGAAGCCCGAGACCGCGACGGATACCGACTATCTCTCCATCGAGGGCGTGGTCGCGCACGAGTATTTCCATAACTGGACCGGCAATCGCGTCACCTGCCGGGACTGGTTTCAGCTCTCTCTCAAGGAGGGCCTGACCGTCTTCCGCGACCAGGAATTCTCCTCCGACATGAACAGCCGAGCCGTCAAGCGCATCGCCGATGTGCGCCGGCTGCGCGCGGCGCAGTTCCCGGAGGATGCGGGGCCGACCGCGCATCCGGTGCGCCCGGACAGCTACATCGCGATCGACAACTTCTACACGCCGACGGTCTATGAGAAGGGCGCCGAACTCATCCGCATGATGCACACCTTGCTCGGCGCCGATCGGTTTCGCGCCGGCATGGATCTGTATTTCGAGCGCCATGACGGGCAGGCGGTGACCTGCGAGGATTTCGTCAAGGCGATGGAGGATGCGAGCGGGGTCGATCTTGGGCAGTTCCGGCTCTGGTATGCGCAGGCCGGCACGCCCGAGATCGAGCTGGAGGAGCGCTGGGACGAGGCCGCCAAGACGCTGGAGCTGGTGTTCCGGCAGAGGGTTCCGCCGACGCCAGGTCAGCCGGACAAGAAGCCGATGGTCATCCCGCTGGCGCTTGGACTGCTCGACAGGATCGGAGGCGAGCTGCCAGCGCGCTTGCACGGGGAGAACGAGGGCCGAGAGGGCACGCGCGTGCTGCCTCTGCGCAGATCGGAGGAGCGTGTTCGTTTCGATGGGCTCGCCGGGCGCCCGGCCGTCTCGCTCTTGCGCGGCTTCTCCGCGCCGGTGCGGTTCAAGCCGCTAGGCCGCGAGCGGCTCGCCTTCCTGTTCGCGCACGACACCGATCCGTTCGCGCGCTGGGAAGCGGGCCAGCAGCTCGCGACCTCTCTGTTGCTGGAGATGGCGGCGCGATGGCGGAGCGGGGGAGGATCGGCATTGGACCCCGCCTTCATCGACGCGGTCGGCCGAACCCTCTCCGACCCCAAGCTTGATCCGGCGTTCCGGGCGGAGGCCATCACCCTGCCGAGCGAAGCGTTCCTCGCCGATCAGATGGAAGTGGCCGACCCCGAGGCGGTCTTCATGGCGCGCGAGCAGGCGCGGCGGGCCATCGCGGCCACGCTTCCCGACCAGCTCCTCGCGGCCTACGAGGCGAACCGGGAGCAGGGCCCCTACAGCATCGAGCCGGCGGCGATGGGCCGGCGCGCGCTGAAAAACGCGGCGCTCTCGTACCTCGCGGCGCCGGGGGGCAATGCCCGCGGCCTCGCCCTGGCCGCCTCTCAGTACCGGCAGGGCGGCAACATGACCGACGTGCTGGCGGCCCTGTCGCTGCTCGCGGACCGGGCGGAGCCCGAGCGCGAGGCCGCGTTCGCCGATTTCTGCGACCGCTGGCGGGACGAGGCCTTGGTCATCGACAAATGGTTTGCGCTGCAAGCCGTCTCGCGGCTGCCCGATACATTGATCCGCGTCCAGACATTGTTGCAGCATCCCGCCTTCACCTACGCCACGCCGAACCGGGTCTATTCGCTGATCGCCAACTTCGCCTCGGCCAACCCGGTGCGGTTCCACGCGGCGGACGGCTCGGGGTACCGCTTCCTGGCCGATCAGGTACTTGTGCTGGATCCGCGCAACCCGCAGGTGGCGTCCCGAATCATGACCCCGTTGGGTCGCTGGCGGCGGCAGGCGCGCGAGCGGCAGGAGCTCATGAAGGCCGAATTGCAGCGAATTTTAGCGGCCCCGCAGCTGTCGAAGCAGACCTATGAGATCGCGAGCAAGGCGCTTGCATGAGTCCCGCGGGACCCTAGGCTGCGCAAATGGATTACTTAGTTCTAAGATTTGAAATGATTTACGCCTAATATTACCATTCCCTGCATTGCGGCGTGTTGTGGGGGCGCGCCGCTCTAACCGGAGCCCCCGATCCCAGGGTCCCGTCTCGCCGGGTGAGATCCTGGGCGGCGCGCCGACGGCGCGATCAGGGCTCCGCGCACCGCCGCTGTCAGGCAAGGGGGCAGCGGCTGGGCGAGGCGGACGCGGGGGATGGCGGAGGCCGCACGGCTTCCCCGACCAGGGCAGGGCCCCCGTGTCCGCCATGCCGCCTTTCGCGGATTTTTCAGCGGACGGCCAGGTACACGGTCGGATCGAGATAGAACATCTTCTTCCATCCCTGGCTCGACTCATCGGCGCGCCAGGGCCGCGGGATGAGCGACAGCACCGAGTAATGCAAGTGCGGCGGCTTGCCGGCTGCGTTGCCGCTGTCGCCGACTGTTCCCAGCCGCGCGCCTTGCGCGAGCGCCATGCCGGGCACGACGGCGATGTCTTCGAGGTGAGCGAAGTAGTGCAGCCGCCAGCCGGGACCGAGCGCCAGCACGACCTTGCCGCCCAGCTCGATCTCTCCCCTGAACAGCACGACGCCATAGGTCGGCGCGATCACCGGCGTTCCTTTGCGGGCGAAGATGTCGATCCCTTTGTGCACGCCCGAGCGGCCCCACGGCTCATGCCAGAAGGTCATCGGGTTCCAATCGCTGCGCGTGGCGGCCTCGACCGGAATTCTCGGCCGCTCGGGCGCGAAGTGCCAAAGCGCTCCCACAGCTGCAACGCCGAGCAGCAGCAGACGCATGCGTCTCATCGGGACCGATCGCAATCGTGCGGCTCAACCATGGCGGGCAAAGCATAGTCACGGTAACTGCTCATGTAATTGCAATTTGGGGGTCCGTTCCCTAACAATGCTCGCCTTCCTGAACTGCGCGGGCTGCCCCGACCGCTTATGGGGCAGGACTGTCTTCCGAATGCACGTTGAGGGATGCGATCGTGCGAACTGGCACCGGCCCGGACGAGCTTCTCCTCGCTGGCGAATCGCCGGTCGGGCGGTCGCCTGACCATGGGCTGGAAAGCCGGGCGCTCCTCGGCCTTGCCGCCGCCATCGCACGCTCGCCAAACGCGCTGCCGCACTGCCTCATAGAAGCCGCGCTTGCCGTGGCGGGCGCCGACTGTGCGGGCCTCGTCCGGCGAGACCCACGCTCAACCGATCTGGTCATGGCGGCGCGCGTCGGGCCGCTCGCGCCGGCCGACGGCCTGCCCGAGGGCTGCCGCGGGTTGTGCGAGCGCGCGTTGCAGAGCGGAACGCCGCAAATGCTCGGCACCCCGCTGGGCAAGGTGTGGCTGCTGGCCGTGCCAACCGGTCTGGAGCCGCAAAGCCCCTCGGCCCTCTGGGTCAAGGGCTCGCCTCCCGGCAGCCCGTTCGATGCCGAGCATGCGCGCCTCTTGGGCAGCCTGTGCCGGCTCGCGGCCTCCACACAGCAGGCGCTCAGCTCGGTCTCGCCTTCGGCAAGCGCACCGGAGGCGGTGAATCACCACGCCTACGCGCTCGAAGCGGCCGGCATGATCGGGTGGGAATGGGACCTCCAGAAGGACGAGATTCGTCGATCCGCCGGCCTCGAGCGGTTGATCGGGCCGGGCCGCGAGCTGGGCTCCCGCGACGAGTTCCTGTCGCTCGTCCATCCTGAGGACCGCCCCGGCGTGCAGGAGGCGCTTCAGGCGGCGCTGGAGGGCGGAGGGGCCTATTTCGCGGAGTTTCGGCTCAATCGTGGCGACGGCGGAGAGGCGATCTGGGTCGCCGACCAGGGCCGGGTCGAGTTCGGTCCGGACGGCCGCCCCGCCT
>JAREAF010000334.1 GCA_029240475.1 Rhodospirillales bacterium
AAGACGCTCTTCGCAACGCTCTCGGAACTCTTGGTAGGGCGCCATAAATTCGTAGCTGAATACTCGATCCAAAAACGCGAGCCGATTGATTTGCCAAGCCTCCTCATACTCATCGATATTCCGGTCCGCGAGATGAATATTCTTTAGAACAAGAATATGCGGTATCCCGACCGCAGGTCGACTGATGCACGCAAGTCGTTTGCTATTCTGGCCGGCGAGAAGTCGGATATATAGGTCCAAATCAGAAAACCTCTTCAGTGCTTCAGTGAAGCCGCCAATTTGCTGAATGGCCGCAAATGGCGCCGTAAAGCAGGACATGGTCTGCACAAACGGACGCATTATCATGTGGAGAATCGCGTTGGGGGCTTCTGGAACTGGTACAAACTGACTCGACGGCGCTGAACCATTCGGGGTGTTGCGATAGTAATCGGTGAAACCGAATATCGCATCTTGATGCAGCGTATATATTTGATCCTGGTAAGCTAGATAATGTGGATGCCACAGGTCGTCGCTATCCAAGAAGGCAGCGATTTCCCCATCCGCCAATTGCAGAGCCGCATTACGCGCTCCCGGAATCCCGAGGTTTTCCGGTAGTTTCAGAAATTTCGGATTGAGGCCGCTGTCACGGGCCACCGATCCTATGTCCTCAGCGGACCCATCATCGACAACGATGACTTCAAAATCTTTGAAAGTCTGCCGGCGCACGCTATGGAGCGCCCGCCGCAACATCTCGGCTCGATTGAGCGTCGAAATCATGACGCTGAATCGAGGCCGGGCTTTTCGTCCTCGCGTCATGAGGGCTTCCTGATTGTTGTGTTCGTCAGGTTAGCGCCAGATGAGTGCCGCTGAGGAGCGCAGGCACATAGGAACCGACTGCCGTCAGTAATCGAAGCCGTCCCTCGACTCGTTCCTGTGATCGTCGCCGGTCTTGTTCCCCTGGCCCAAATAGGGGATGCCGTCACCTGCGGCCTGCGCCACCTGCACGGGCGCGCTTTGCGCCTCGACCCTTTCCGGGAGGGCGATCGTGGTGCCCACGACGCTGGCGCTCAGCAGCACTGCGCCGACGAGCTTCTTCCCTTTCCGTTGCCCCTTCCCCTTCGCCATCACCCCCTCCTGGTAAAGCCACCTAGCCCCAACGTGTGATCGTTTCATAACCCGTTCACGCCAGGATTGCAATAGCCGAGCGAACGTTATTTCTGCATTTTTGCTCGATAGTTGCCCTTGACAGAAAAGGAAAGCCCCCGCGGGATCGCTCCCGCGAGGGCTGTGGCCGGCTTCGAAGCTGCTGAAACTACGCCACTTCGGCCTTCTCCTCCTCCTCAGCCGCTGGCAGTGCAGGCTGCGGCTCGCCACGGAGCACCCGGTCCCGCTCGGCGGCGATCTCCTTCAGGCGATTGACGACGCTGCCGGTGCCGGCGGGGATGAGCCGCCCGACGATCACGTTCTCCTTCAGCCCGATCAGGCTGTCGACGCGTCCGGAGACCGCCGCCTCGGTGAGGACGCGGGTGGTCTCCTGGAACGAGGCCGCCGAGATGAAGGAGCGGGTCTGCAGGCTCGCTTTGGTGATGCCTTGCAGCACCGGACGGGCAATGGAGGGCCGGCCGCCGTCCGCCATCGTCTTCTCGTTGACCTCGTCGAACTCGCCGCGGTCGATCTGCTCGCCCACCAGGAAGGTGGTGTCGCCGGGCTCGTGAATCTCGACCTTCTGCAGCATCTGGCGGACGATCACCTCGATGTGCTTGTCGTTGATCTTCACGCCCTGCAGCCGATACACCTCCTGGATCTCGTTGATGAGATACTGAGCGAGGGCCTCCACCCCGAGCACGTTCAGGATGTCGTGCGGGACGGGATTGCCATCCATCAGCAGGTCGCCCTGCTGCACGTAGTCGCCCTCCTGCACCGAGATGTGCTTGCCCTTCGGGATCAGATACTCCTTGGGCTCCGCGCCGTCCTCGGCCTGCTCGCCCTCCGGCACCACCAGGATGCGCCGCTTGGTCTTGTAGTCCTTGCCGAACTCGACGCGGCCCGCGCTCTCGCTGATGATCGCGAAATCCTTGGGCTTGCGCGCCTCGAACAGCTCGGCCACGCGCGGCAGGCCGCCGGTGATGTCGCGGGTCTTCGAGGATTCCCGCGGGATGCGCGCCAGCACGTCGCCGGCCTTGACCCGCGCGCCGTTCTCGACGCTGAGGATCGCATCGACCGACATGAAGTAGCGGGCCTCCAGGTTGTTGGCGAGCAGGACCACATTGCCCTTCTCGTCCCTGAGGGTGATCCGCGGCTTCAGGTCGCTGCCGCGCGGCTGCTGCTTCCAGTCGATGACGACGCGGTTGGAGATGCCGGTGGTCTCGTCCACCACCTCGCGCATCGAAAGGCCCTCGACCAGGTCGACATAGTTGGCGATGCCCTCGCGCTCCGTGATGATCGGCAGCGTGTAGGGATCCCACTCCGCCAGGCGCTGGCCCTTGGTCACCCTTTCGTTGTCCGCGGCCAGGAGCTTGGCGCCGTAGGGGACGCGGTGCCGCGCCTTCTCGCGGCCCTGCTCGTCCACCAGCACCAGCTCGCAGTTGCGGCCCATCACGACCGGCGTGCCTTCGCTGTTGACGACGATGTTGCGGTTCTTGATCTGCAGCATCGCATCGAACGCCGCGTCGACGCGGCTCTGCTCGACGCCGCCCTGCACCGCGCCGCCGATATGGAAGGTGCGCATGGTCAGCTGCGTGCCGGGCTCGCCGATCGACTGCGCCGCGATGACGCCGATCGCCTCGCCGACATTGACGAGCGTGCCGCGGGCAAGGTCGCGCCCGTAGCAGCGCGCGCAGACGCCGGTCTTGGTCTGGCAGGTCAGGACCGAGCGGATGGCGACGGTATCGATGCCGGAGCGCTCGATCTCCTCGACATGGCTCTCCTCGAGCAGCTCGCCGGCCGCGGCCAGCATCTTGCCGTTCAAGGGATCGATCAGGTCCACCGCCGCGGTGCGGCCGAGGATGCGCTCGGACAAGGGCGCGATGACCTCGCCGCCCTCGACCACCGCCTTGACGGTGAGGCCGTCGGAAGTGCCGCAATCCTCTTCGGTGATGATCGCGTCCTGCGCGACGTCCACGAGGCGGCGGGTCAGATAGCCGGAGTTCGCCGTCTTCAGCGCGGTGTCGGCCAGGCCCTTGCGGGCGCCGTGGGTCGAGTTGAAGTACTCGAGCACGGTCAGCCCTTCCTTGAAGTTCGAGATGATCGGCGTCTCGATGATCTCGCCCGAGGGCTTGGCCATGAGGCCGCGCATGCCCGCCAGCTGCTTGATCTGCGCCGCCGAGCCGCGGGCGCCGGAATGCGCCATCATGAAGACCGAGTTGATCGACCGCCCCGCGGCATGGCTCGACATGACCTTCATCATCTCGTCCGCCACGCGCTCGGTGCAGGTGGACCACACGTCCACGACCTTGTTGTACTTCTCGCCCTGGGTGATCAGGCCATCGAGATACTGCTGCTCGTATTCCTTCACCTTCTGCTGGGCTTCCTGGACCAGCTTGTGCTTGGACTGCGGGATGATCAGGTCATCCTTGCCGAAGGAGATGCCGGCCTTGCAGGCGAAGCCGAATCCGAGGCCCATCATGCGGTCGGCGAAGATCACCGTCTCCTTCTGGCCGCAATGGCGATAGACGATGTCGATGACGTTGGTGATCTCCTTCTTTGTGAGCACCCGGTTGATCAGGCTGAACGGCACCTGCGGGTGGCGCGGCAGAATCTCCGACAGCAGCATGCGACCGGGCGTGGTCGCCACGATATGGGTGACCGGACTGCCGTCCTGGTCGACCGTCCTGTAGCGGGCCTTGATGCGCGTATGCAGCGTGACCGCCCGCGCCTCGAGCGCGTGCTGGATCTCGCCGATATCGCCGAAGACCATGCCGTCGCCGGGCTCGTTCTCGCCTTCCATCGTGATGTAATAGAGGCCGAGGACGATGTCCTGGCTGGGCACGATGATCGGCTTGCCGTTCGCGGGCGAGAGGATGTTGTTGGTGGACATCATCAAGACGCGCGCCTCGAGCTGAGCCTCGAGCGAGAGCGGCACGTGCACCGCCATCTGATCGCCGTCGAAGTCGGCATTGAAGGCGGTGCAGACCAGCGGATGCAGCTGGATCGCCTTGCCCTCGATCAGCACCGGCTCGAACGCCTGGATGCCGAGCCGGTGCAGCGTCGGCGCGCGGTTCAAGAGGACCGGATGCTCGCGGATCACCTCCTCGAGGATGTCCCAGACCTCCGGCCGCTCCTTCTCGACCATGCGCTTGGCCGCCTTGATGGTCGAGGCGAGGCCGTAGAGCTCGAGCTTGGAATAGATGAAGGGCTTGAACAGCTCGAGCGCCATCTTCTTGGGCAGCCCGCACTGATGCAGCTTGAGCTCCGGGCCGACCACGATGACCGAGCGGCCCGAATAGTCGACGCGCTTGCCGAGCAGGTTCTGCCGGAAGCGGCCCTGCTTGCCCTTGAGCATGTCGGAGAGCGACTTCAGCGGGCGCTTGTTGGCACCGGTGATGACGCGGCCGCGGCGGCCATTGTCGAAGAGCGCGTCGACC
>JAREAF010000335.1 GCA_029240475.1 Rhodospirillales bacterium
GACGACGCTGGCGACGCTCGCCCAGTGCCTGCCGGAGTGCCTCGTGCTCTCCGATGCGGGCAACCACGCCTCCATGATCCAGGGCATCCGCCTCGCGCGCGTCGAGAAGCAGATCTTCCGGCACAATGACGCGGGGCATCTCGACCAGCTGTTGAGGCAGGCGGACCGCGACCGGCCGAAGATCGTCGCCTTCGAGTCCGTCTATTCCATGGATGGCGACACCGCGCCGTTGCCTGAGCTGCTCGATGTCTGCGAGGCGCATGGCGCGCTTGCCTATCTCGACGAGGTGCATGCGGTCGGGCTTTACGGCCCCAAGGGCGCGGGCGTGGCCGAGCGCGACGGCATCGCGGGGCGCGTGCCGGTGATCGAGGGCACGCTCGGCAAGGCGGTCGGGCTCATGGGCGGCTACATCGCCGGCTCCGCCGCGCTGGTCGATTTCGTGCGCAGCTCCGCCTCCGGCTTCATCTTCACCACCGCGCTGCCGCCCGCGGTCGCGGCGGGCGCGCTCGCCTCGATCCGCCTCTTGAAGGGCGCGGACGAGCTGCGCCGGCGCCATCAGGAGCGCGCGGCGACCCTCAAGCGCCGCCTCGCCCAGGCCGGGCTGCCGGTTCTCCATTCGGACAGCCACATCGTCCCGGTGCTGGTGGGCGATGCCGGCCTCTGCCGCCAGGCGGCCGAGGAGCTGGTCGAGCGGCACGGCATCTATGTGCAGCCGATCAACTACCCGACCGTGCCGCGCGGCAGCGAACGGCTGCGCCTCACGCCGTCGCCCTTGCACGAGGACTGGATGATCGATGCGCTGGTCGAGGGGCTGAGCCAAGTCTGGTCGCGCCTCGAACTGAGGCGCGCGGGCTAGGGCGTGCCCAGCATCCGGATGCGCGCCGCGCCGGCCGTGAGCGGGCGCTCGCCCGCCTGCTCGACCTTCTCCAGCCGCATCAGCGCCAAGCCGTAGCCGCCCGCCGCGCCGCGCATCACCCCCGCCTCCTCGCCGTCCAGCAGCACGGGCGTGCCGGACTCGGGCGCGGGACCCTCGATCGCCACCGGGAGCAGGCGCTTCTTGACCAACGCCCGGTACTTCATGCGCGCGGTCAGCTCCTGGCCGATATAGCAGCCCTTCTGCCAGTCGATGCCGTTGAGCAGATCGAAGCGGCTCTCCATCGGCAGCGCCTTCTCGGGCTCCAGATCGCGGCCGCCCTCCGGCACTCCTAGGGCGAGCCGCAACGCCGCGTGCTGCCCGGGCGCGCCCGGCGCAAAGCCGAGCTGCTGAACCACTTGGACCGCTTCCGCGGGCGGCAGGATCGCGCGGGCGCCCAGGCGCGCGTCGCGCGGGTCGGTGAAAACGATCCCGCCGCCCAACGGGCGCGCGGCTCCTGGCTCGGACGGCAGTTCGAGCCGCTCCAGCGCGCCCGCGCCGAAGAACCTGACCACCGCCAAGCCCTCGCTCGCATCGGCGAGGCGGACCTTGGCACGGAGCTTGTAGATCGTCAGGCGCCGCATCAGGTCCTGGCGGCGCTCCGCTTCGCAGTCGAGCCAAATCGCTCCGTCCGGCGCTTCGGCGAGGAAGAAGTCGTGCAGATAGCGCCCCTGCGGCGTCAACAGCGCCGCCCAGACCGCGCGATCCGGCCCGACCCGCATCACGTCGTTGGTGACGAGCCCTTGCAGGAAGCTTCGCGCCTCCTCGCCCGAAAGGGCGAGAATGCCGCGGCTCGCGTCGGCCAGGGCGAGCGGTTCGGGTGGCAGCGGCAGGTCCATGGCCAAGAAGGTGCGCGGCGCGGCCCCGCTTTGCAAGGCGGCGATGGCTCTTGCCGCCGCCCGTGCGGACTGGCATGACCAGCCATGGCTGGAGGGAGGCGCCCGATGCCGCAGGTGATCGATCTGGTCCTGAGGGGCGGCCGCGTCGCCACGCCCGGCGGCGTCGTCGAGGCGGACATCGTGATCGCCGAGGGGCGGATCGCGGCGATCGGCCGCATCGGCGAGGTCTCGGCGCGCGAGGAGCTGCGGATCGAAGGGCTCACGGTCCTTCCCGGCGTGATCGACCCGCAGGTGCATTTCCGCGAGCCGGGCATGTCGCACAAGGAGGATCTTGCGACCGGCACGGCGGCGGCGATCAAGGGCGGCGTCACCACGATCTTCGAGATGCCCAACACCAGCCCGCCGACCACCACGGCCGAAGCGCTTCAGGACAAGCTGGCCCGCGCGCGCGGGCGCGCCTGGTGCGACCACGCCTTCTTCGTCGGCGCGACCGAGGAGAATGCCGGCGAGCTGGCCGAGCTGGAGCGGCTGCCGGGCTGCGCGGGGGTCAAGATGTTCATGGGCAGCTCGACCGGCACATTGCTGGTCGGAGAGGATGAGGGGGTCGAGGCGGTGCTGCGCGGCGGGCGGCGGCGCATCGCGGTCCATGCCGAGGACGAGGCGCGGCTGCGCGAGCGGCTGCCGCTGGTCCAGGGCAGCGCCGATCCCTCGCTGCACCCGGTCTGGCGCGACGAGGAGACCGCGCTCCGCGCCACCTTGCGGCTGCTGACCATCGCCCGCCGCTGCGGCCGGCCGGTGCATGTGCTCCACGTCACCACGGCCGAGGAAATGGACCTGCTCGCCCGGCACAAGGACCTCGCCACCGTCGAAGTGCCCCCGCAGCATCTCACCCTGGTGGCCCCCGACTGCTATCGCGCGCTCGGCACGCTAGCGCAGATGAACCCGCCGATCCGCGACGCGCGCCATCGGGACGCGCTCTGGCGAGGGATCGCCGAGGGAATCGTCGACTGCCTCGGTTCGGACCATGCGCCGCACACGATCGAGGAAAAGGCGCGCCCCTACCCGACCAGCCCCTCCGGCATGCCCGGTGTCGAGACGCTGCTGCCCATCATGCTGGACCATGTCGCCGCGGGGCGGCTCAGCCTCGAGCGGCTAGTGGACCTGACCTCGGCCGGGCCGGCGCGCATCTACGGCATCGCCGCCAAGGGCCGCGTCGCCGTCGGCTACGACGCCGATCTGGTGCTCGTGGACCGGAAACGAACCGAGATAATACGTGCGGAGCGGCTCGCGAGCCGCTGCGGCTGGACGCCCTTCGAAGGGAAGGAGGTGACCGGCTGGCCGGTCATGACGATCCTGCGCGGGCGGATCGCCATGCGCGAGGGAGAATTGCTCGACGCGCCGGGCGGCGCGCCGGTGCGCTTTGTGGATACGCTGGCGCCGGGCGCATGAGCTCCGGCCGGGCTCTTCGCCCGGCCGGAAGCCTTTCTAGCGTTCCATCAGGTGCGGGACATGCCGCCCTGCTGCTGGCCGGCACGGCCCTGCTGCTGCTGCTGCTGACCGGCACGGCCCTGCTGCTGCTGACCGCCGCGGCCGAACTGCTGGCCGCCACGCTGGCCCTTCTGGCCAGCCTCGCCGCCCTCGCCGCCCTCGCCTTCCTCCAGCTGTTCGCCGAAGGCGCGCGCGGCGTCGCTGGCGATCCGGGCGGAGACCTCGGACATGCGGCTGCCGGTGTCGATCATCGCCTGCACCTCGTCGCGGAGCAGTTCGGTCTGCGCCGCGAAGAAGTCACCCGGCGAGCGCGAGCGCATCAGGTTCTGCATGCCGTCGACATTGCGCTGCATGACGTCCTGGGCGCAGCCGATCCACTCCTGCCAGAAGGTCTGCATGCCGCTGGCGAGCACGGTGCCGTACTTCATCGCGGCTTCCAGTCCCTGGGCGGTCTCGCGCGCCGAGCGCGAATAGATGTCCTGAGCCGCCTGGCCCGCTTCCTCGGCCACCCCGCGCATCTGCTCGGCGCTGCGACGTCCGGCTTCGCCGGCTTCCTCAATCCCGCGGCGCCCGGCTTCGCCGGCATCGCGGCTGGCTTCGGCGAAATTATGCGCCGCTGCAGCGGCGCGCCGTCCACTGCTCTGCGCCTCGTCCTTGCGCGCCTTGTCGTTCTTGCCTTCTGCCATAGGGTTGTCTCCCGTTCCCGAGTTGCAGGAATCGCCCCAACCGGCCGGGCAAGTGTCGATCGGCCCTTCTTCTTCTGTCCGACTGGGGAAGCAAGGGGTCAACATCATAAGCACCCCTTTCGTTGCCTTACAAAGTCTCGTTGGGGTAGGTTTTTCATTTTCGGTTTTCTTCAAATAGTCCGCAAATTGCATTCCCGATATTGCCGCAATCTTGTCATCCTCATTGCGAAATTACGCGGTGCACGCTCACGAGGTGAATGCGCGCTCCAATTGTGGTACTGAAGCGGATCGTCCACGTCGCAGCGGATTGGCCGAAGCATGGGTTTCACCGCATTGGTGCTGGAGGAGAGCGACGGAAAAGTTCGCTCTGGGCTGCAGCAGATCGACGAGTCCCACCTGCCGGCGGGCGACGTCACCGTTCGCGTCAGCCACTCGACCTTGAACTACAAGGACGGGCTGATCCTGAACGGCCTGGGGCGGCTGGTGCGCAAGTATCCGCACGTGCCCGGGGTGGATTTCGCCGGCACGGTGGAGGGGTCGACGCACCCATCCTGGAAGCGCGGGGACGCCGTCATCCTCACCGGCTGGCGCGTCGGCGAGATGCAGTGGGGCGGCTATGCCGAGAAGGCGCGCGT